>NZ_JASCAE010000045.1:0-120866 GCF_029967975.1 Pseudomonas sp. V98_8 | reverse complement strand
CTTGTCCCTCCTCCTCCCTTCAAGTCCTACCATACAAGCGAGCCTGCTCGCGAAGATGGCGTCGCATTCGGCATTGATGTAGCTAAAAGACCGCCTTCGCGAGCAGGCTCGCTCCTACAATGGATCGCGGCAGATTCCAGATGTGTCGCTACAATGCCTGCTCCCCAAGGAGCCTGCATGTCCAACCTGATCGCCGACTGGCGCGACCGCCCAACCCATCGTCGGGTCTGGGCGCTGGCTGCGCCGATGATTCTCTCGAACATTTCCGTACCGCTGGTGGCGCTGGTCGACAGCACCGTCATTGGCCATCTGCCTCACGCCCATCAACTCGGGGCCGTGGCGGTCGGGGCCAGCCTCTATACCTTCCTCGCCTGGGCCATGGGTTTTCTGCGCATGGGCTCTACCGGGTTTGCCGCCCAGGCCGCAGGGCGCGGGGATGGCGCGGCGCTGCGGCAGATTCTGTTGCAGGGCCTGCTGCTGGCCATGGGGCTGGCGGTGATGCTGGGAATCCTGGGCGTGCCGTTGAGCGGGGTTGCGTTGCACTTCATGCAACCGTCGGCGGAACTGGACCAGATGACCCGCGAGTTTTTCCACACCCGCTTGTTCGGCCTGCCGGCGGCACTGGCCAGCTATGCGCTGGTCGGCTGGTTTCTCGGCACGCAGAACGCCCGCGCGCCACTGGCGATCCTGCTGAGCACGAATCTGGTCAACATTGCCCTTAACCTGTGGTTTGTCCTTGGCCTGGAATGGGGGGTGGTGGGCGCGGCCCGGGCTTCGGTGATCGCCGAATGGACCGGCGCACTGATCGGCCTGATGATGACGCGCCAGGCCCTGCGTGCCTATCCCGGCCATATCGTCTGGGCCACCTTGGCGCTCTGGCAGAGTTGGCGACCGCTGTTGGCGGTCAACCGCGACATTTTCATCCGTAGCCTGGCGCTACAGTCGGTGTTTTTCCTGATCACCGTGCAAGGCGCCCGGCTGGGCGATGCGACCGTTGCCGCCAACGCCCTGCTGCTCAACGGCTTGCTGCTGACCGCCCACGCGCTAGACGGCCTGGCCCATGCCGTGGAGGCCCTGTGCGGACACGCCATCGGCGCTCGCGACCGCGATGCCCTGCGCCGCTCCCTGGTGGTGGCCTGCGGTTGGTCTTTGTTGGCGAGCCTGGGCTTTGCCGGCTTGTTCCTGTTTGCCGGACACCTGTTCATCCAGATGCAAACCGACATAACCAGCGTGCGCGACACTGCTTTCCTGTACCTGCCCTATCTTGCAGTGCTACCGCTGATCGCCGTCTGGAGCTACCTGCTCGACGGCTTATTCATCGGCGCCACCCGCGCCAGGGAAATGCGCAACGGCATGCTGCTGACAGTGGCACTGCTGCTGCCGTTCGCCTGGGCGCTGCAGGGTTATGGCAACCATGGCTTGTGGATAACCTTTTTGCTGTTCATGTTGCTGCGCAGCCTGACGCTCGGCTTGATTGCCTGGCGCCTGCGCCAGAACGATGGCTGGTTCGCCCGCGCTCACTGAGCCGATGGCATCTATAGCATCGGCTCAGGTCGAGCCGTTCTGCCATAGCTTGCGCACACTATCGAGGCGCTCCTGTTGGGTACCGCCCGATAATGGCTGCACCAGCCAGGCGTCGGGGTATTGCAGGCGCAGCCATATCCAGCCGTCGAGCACCGGGCGTTCGCTGAAACCCAATGCCAACCCCTCCTCCAGATGGTCCCACAGACGCGTGAAATCCGCGCCCGTGGATCGATTCCAGCGCCAGGCATGGTGTTCCAGCAGGCACGTCTGCAGTTTTTCCCGCTGCCGTGGGCTCAGGTCCTCATCGACCTCAAGAGGGCGCACATCAAGCCCCGGGTTGAGCAACTGCTGCCAGCCCTGACAGCCGAGCGCGCGGTCTGCCCAGGTTCCGCCGAACCAGCGCAACTGGCTGATGGGCCCTAACCAGCGACTGAGTTCCTCGGCATCGCAGGCATCAAAAAAATAACTGGCGGTGTTCGGGTTGAAGTAACTCAACAAGGCGCGGTGATGCAGGTTGAACGAGACGCTGAGCATGCGCCGCAGATGCGCCAGCAGTGTCGACGCCGTTGCCTCGCTGAACATCAGCAACCCAGGCCAGCGCTGTCCATCGACGCGGTACAGATCAGCCAGGGCCGGGCAGCTCTGCAGATCGATGAGTACCGGCCCCTGCTCCTGCAGTGCCTGCCACTCGGTGTCTTCGGACAACCAGAACCTACCGGCATGGGCAAACGTTTCCTGCAGGGTCACGCCCACCTGCGGTGCGCCCGGCATGTCCAGTAACAACCATTGCGGGTTCGCACCGGCTGCCTGTACCGCGCTCATGCCGCACCGCTCTGGCCAAGGCGCGGTGCCGTGCGACAGATGCAGAGCGCCTGGGCGCAATGATTGAAACTGCCACCACCGGGCAGCAGGCACAGCAACATCAGGGGCTCGCCCGAACACAACCACTGTTGCACACCATCAAGCGGGCAATCTTCGAGAACGGGAGTGGCAGGATCATGCACCTCGTCTACTTCGACTCTGGCGGGGCCGTGCAGAAACCCGGTGATCAACGGTCGATCCGGATCACCTTCGGTGAAGCTCACCACCACCTCCGTGCCTTCAGCCAACCGTGGGCTGGCCGCAACGTTCAGTGGCGCAGCCAATGGCAGCCAGCAGTGGCTGGATGCCGCGCCCTCCCCCTGGTAAACCCAGTCAAACTGCACCGCCACAGGCCTGGATGGATCAGGTTGCGGCTCATCGACATCGACCACCCATGCCCGTTGCAGGCTGTGCATCCTGGGCTTCAGCGCCACCTGTGGCGTTTCAAGGGGCAATTCCCACTGCTCCGCCCGCACCGTATTGCTATAGGTCTGGCTCGCCGCCTGTTCGCCTTGATGCTCGATATGGGTCAACAACCATGGTTGATTCCATTCGGGAACCGGGTGCCCGGACAGCGGCATGAGCTGGCCGCTGCGCAGCGTTGTCAGGTCAGAACTACACTCCACGCGCCGCGCCGCGCCATCGGTACAGCGCATGACCTCGAAACGACGAACTGCCGGTTGCCCGCCCTCCGCACGGAAGACCGCCGCCTCAGCGACCTGAAAATTCCCCGACCCCTCGCCGAACACCACACAATGTCCATCCGCCCGGTGTTCGAAGTAATAGTGCAACCGCTCCTGGGCGCACAGGCGCTGAAGAAACTGCAGGTCCGATTCCCGGTACTGCGTGCAGAAATCACGGGGCGGGTAATCGCCAGCCAATTCAAGGCGTCGATCCTGATCGACAATGCCGTGCTCCCCGAGCACCTGATCAAGTATCTGCGGCACTGAGCGGCCGCTGAAAATGCGCTGGCTGTAGCGCCGGGCCAGACAGGCGAGTTTCGGCCCCAGCCGAACCTGACAGAGCCTGACCCCCAAACCATGTTCACGCTGGACCAGTTCATGCAGCTGCCCATGGATGACGTTTCCCTCCGACCCGAATAGCAAGGAGGCCGAACGGTACAGCAAGCCGGCAAGATCGAGCGTCGGGTCTTCGATCAGCAGGTCCACGTCGAACACGAAAGGCTCGCTGATGGATTCTCTACCGGCAAAGGACAGAACCTCGAAGGCATTGGACAGACCTGCTACGTCCAGACGAAATGACGATTCGTTGGCTGGATCGAACATGGGCATTTCTCTACAGGAGGGACAGCCGGGGATTCTCGCCGAGAGAGATGGCCGAGTAGAGAGGCGAAGTACAACTTAGGAAAAGACCTACGCGAAAAGAGGACGAAATCCCTTGGATGGCCGATACGCGATCTTTTTCGCAGGAAAAAAGAGAAATGCCCCACCGGGTTATCTGAAATTTCCTAAGCAAAAGGTAAATTTTCAGACAACCCGATGAGCGCAGTACTTACCTCAGGAAGACAGGTAAGAGGAACGGGTCAGGCCCAGACGCAAGGCATCGAGGAACTGGGTGCGCTCGCTGGCACTGATGCGGGCACTGGCGCACTTGTCGCGGTAGTGGGTCATCAGTTCTTCTGGCGACAAGTGCACGTAGCGCAGCATGTCTTCGATGGTGTCGTGTGTCTCGATACCGGCGTGGTACACGCTGCCGTCAGCGTTCTGGTAGATGTTCACCGAGTCGGTGTCACCGAACAGGTTGTGCATGTCGCCGAGGATTTCCTGGTAGGCGCCGACCAGGAACACACCCAACAGGTAGTCCTCGCCTTCGTTCAAGGCGTGCACCGGCAAGCTGGTTTCGATGCTCTGCTCGTCGACGTATTGATTGATCTTGCCGTCGGAGTCGCAGGTCAGGTCCTGCAGTACCGCGCGACGCAGGGGCTCTTCGTCCAGGCGATGCAACGGGATGATCGGCAGTACCTGGTCGATGGCCCAGGTGTCCGGCAGGCTCTGGAACACCGAGAAGTTGCAGATGTATTTGTCGGCCAGCTTGTCGTTGAGCTCGTCGAGCACCTGGCGATGGGAACGCTGGCGTGCCTTCAACGAGTTGTGCAGGCGACGGCATACAGCGAAGTAGCACTGTTCGGCCAGGGCTTTTTCGGCCAGGGTCAGTTTGCCGTCGGCGTACTGGGCGGCGACATCGCTCATGTAGTGTGTGGCGCGCCAGTAGGTTTCGGTGACCATCTCGATGTCGGTCGGGCCCAGCAGGTCCACCAGCCACTGCACGGTTTCCGGCAGTGCTTCCTTGTTCTCGATCTGTGGCACGTCGTCGTTGTGCTTCTCGACGTCCGTCACCTGGATCACCAGCATGGCGTGGTGGGCGGTCAGGGAGCGGCCGCTTTCGGAGAAAATATTCGGGTGTGGCAGGCTCTGCGCGTCGCAGAATTCCTTGAGCATGCCGACCACGACACCGGCGTAATCGTCCATGTCGTAGTTGATCGAGCTGGCGTTACGCGAGTGCGTACCGTCGTAGTCCACGCCCAGGCCACCACCGACGTCGATGTGATCCACTGGCAGGCCGAGGTTACGCAATTCGCCGTAGTAACGGATCGCTTCCTTGAAGCCATGTTGGTAGTCGGCCAGGTTGGCAATCTGCGAGCCCATGTGGAAATGCAGCAGGCGGATGCCCTGGTCCAGGCCCGCGGCGCGGAAACGCTCGACCACCGACAGCAATTGCGCCGCCGACAGGCCGAACTTGGATTTCTCGCCACCGGTGTCTGCCCACTTGGACGAGGCCAGGGACGACAGGCGCACCCGCAGGCCAACCTGTGGCTTGACCTTGAGCGAGGCGGCTTCTTCGATCACCAGGCCGACTTCGGATTCTTTCTCGATCACGATGAACACGTTGTGGCCGAGCTTCTGGCCCATCAGCGCCAGACGGATGAACTCGCGGTCCTTGTAGCCGTTGCAAACGATGGTGCCGCCCTTCGGCGCCAGCGCCAGCACCGCCAGCAGCTCAGGCTTGGAGCCGGCTTCCAGGCCGATGGAGACGTTCTGGGTGGCGATGATGTTCTCGATCACCGCTTCCTGCTGGTTGACCTTGATAGGGTACAGCGCGGTGTACTTGCTCTGGTATTCCAGGCGCTCGATGTTGGCGTCGAACGCACCGGTGAGCTGACGCACGCGGTCTTGCAGGATGTCCGGGAACCGAACCAGCAATGGCAAGGACAGGCCGCTCTTGCGCAACTGGTCGACTTGCTCGAACAGATCGATTGGTGAACTGCTCGGACCGTTGGGACGAACTTCGACGCGACCGGCGTCATTGATCGCGAAATACCCGGCCCCCCAATGGCGAATCCCGTAAACACTGCGGCTGTCCGCAACTGTCCATTGGCTGCCATCGTCTTTGCGTGTGCGTCTTACGGACATTGAAGTCCCCTATAAAGAAGTCATAGTGCGTCGCCTGATGTCAGGCCGGCGCAGTCTAAAGAATGAAAATGACGGTTCGTCAACGAAGGGATAGACCTCGCCGACCGCAGTGAGTTTAGAAACCGGTCATGAACAGGCTCTGTGAAAACCATGGTGACGACGCCAGGCCTGCAGTCAGGCAGGTCTGGATCAAGCCGCGGGTGGTTTTCACAGAGGCTGCTAGCCGCCGGACTTCTTTGCCTTGAATCCGTGCTTGATCAGTTCTGCCAAGAGTAGCTCGACATGATCGCCCTGGATTTCAATGATCCCGTCTTTCAACGCTCCACCGGTACCACAGCGTTTTTTCAACGTGGTCGCCAGTTCCTTGAGTGCGTCTTCGGCCAAGGGCACGCCGGTGATGGTGGTCACCGTCTTGCCGCCACGACCCTTGCTTTCGCGACGCACGCGAGCAATGCCGTCGCCGGCCGGGATAACGGTCTGTTTGCAGATGCAGGCGTCTACCGGTTTACTGCATTCCGGGCAATGACGACCTGCGTCGGTGGAAAATACCAGGCCACCAAGGGCGGCGAAGGATGCGGCTTTTTTGGCCACCGGCAATCCTCTTGGGAGGACAAAGACTGGTCGCGGCAACCTGGGCAGGTGCCATCGACCGCGAAGCCCCACTCAGGCAGGGGCAGCGCTACTGAAACGGTAAGCTTCCTTGTAGGAGCTGACGAGTGCAACGAGGCTGCGATCTTTTGATGTTGAATTAAAAGCAACGTCAAAAGATCGCAGCCTGCGGCAGCTCCTACAAACAGCAATACCGGTTCAGTTTGAAAAGGTCGCGCAGTGTAACGGCAAAAACGCCGATTGCTAAGAGCCAATCGGCGCCAATTTATGCCTCTTTTGCGACGTCTTCGCCACGGGCACGGAGATAGCGTTTCAATGCCGCCAAAGAGTCCGGGCAGTAAGGCTTTTGCTCGATATCCCGTAGCACCTGCTCGATGGGCATGAAGCACGCCTCCAGCACCTCTTCCGGCTGCAGGATCAGCGGGCCGTCCCACACTGCCGAAAAGGCCGAACACCAGAGGCGATTGCCCGTGTCCTCGAAGAAAAAATGATCATGAACGGTCAACTCCACCCCGCTCACCCCCAGCTCCTCTTCCAATTCCCGGGCGGCCGACTCGGCATAGGTTTCGCTGGCGAGCACCATGCCGCCCGCCGCCACGTCCCAGTAACCTGGATAGATCGCCTTGCTCAACGTGCGCCGGTGTACACAAAGCTCACCGGCGGAGTTGAACAACATAATGTAGGTACCGCGCCCGATAAGCCCGCGCTCGCGCAAGTCGGACCGGACCAGGGAGCCGAGCAGATTGTCCTGCTCGTCGACCCAGGCGATCTCTTCGGCATCCGAGGCCGCCCGATGGGCGGCCTCGCGCAGGTTGTCGATGGAGCTATCGGCCATGGCTCAGCCCTGATTCAACAGTTGACGCAAATCGATCACCGCGGCGTTGGCCCGCGAGATGTAGTTAGCCATCACCAGCGAGTGGTTGGCCAGCACGCCGAAACCGCTGCCATTGAGGATCATCGGGCTCCAGACCGCTTCCTGCGACGCTTCCAGTTCCCGAATGATCTGGCGCACGCTGACCGTGGCATTCTTCTTGGCCAGGACATCGGCGAAGTCCACTTCAATGGCACGCAGCAAATGCGACAACGCCCAGGCCTGGCCACGGGCTTCGTAAAACACGTTGTCGATCTGCAGCCACGGGGTTTCGACGATCTCTTCATCAACCTGCGGCACCTGTCCAGGGGCCACCACTTCGGTCTTCAGCGCAGTGTTGAGCTTGACCCGGCCAACACTGGCCGACAGGCGTTGCGACAGCGAACCCAGGCGGGTACCGACATCACCCAGCCAGTTGTTCAGGTTATCGGCACGGGCAAAGAACAGAGCGCTCTTCTGGTTCGGATCGGACAGGCGAGTCTGATAGCGAGTCAGGGAGTTGATGCCTTCCTGGAACTCAGACTCACTGGATGGCAGCACCCAGCTTTTATTATCGAAGTTGAAGCGCGGCTCGGCCTTGGCCAGGTCGGCATCTTCAGTGGACTGCGATTGCGAACGGGCGAAGTCTTTGCGCAGCGCCCGGCTCAGATCGCGCACCTGCACCAGCACGCCGTATTCCCAGCTTGGCATGTTGTCCATCCACAGGCCTGGCGGCAGGCGGTCGTTGGAAATATAGCCGCCCGGTTTGTTCAGCAGGGTCCCGGCGACACTCTTGAGGGTTTCCACCGTGGTGTAGCCGACCACCATCTGCTTGCCGTCTCTTTCAGCGGCCAACTGCGCATTCTGCTGCACCGGAAACAGGGCAGGTTCCGCGCTCCAGTACCAACCCAGAGCAATCGTCACCAGCAGGTAGATGCCAATCAACGTGGCCAGCGCCCGGCTGAACACCAGGCCGCCCAAATAACTGCGGGTGGCCGACTTCGGTTCAGCGGCACGTTCAGGCGCGCTACCGGCGCGGTTCTTCCAGTCCAGCATGGCGATATCCTTTCAATTACTTGAGTTCATCGATTCGACCACAACCATACAACAACGTGCCTTTTCCCGGCACCCGCCGTTGGCTTTACAGCGAAATTTATCTCACTACGACTAAGGGAATCCCCTAGCCCGCCAAGACTGGAAATTTTTCCGGTTTCCAGCAACGAACCATCGGTCACTGCAACCCTGCGTACTGGGGGCCAAGGACCTCAGGATCGGACTCGAGGCTGACCAGCCCCCGCACTACCGGGACCTTCGCAAGAACCGGCAGGCAATTGACGACTGATTGGTCAGAAACTGAATGGGTGGGTGTCACAGATTATTAACGTACAACACTCATGTAATGGAAAAGAGATGCTAGCATAGAGCCACCAGTCGTCCTCAGCGTACCCCCTAACCAGTAGTCAGGATATGACCGAGCCAGAAGACCCCAGCCGCGAGCGCCTCAAGCATCACTTTGCCCAGCGGGTAATTCATCAAGCACGTCAGATTCTTGAGATATGGCAACGCCTGCAACGCAATGAATGGTCGACCCAGGAACTGGCGGAACTGAGCGAGGCCAACCTGCGCCTGTTGCGCTTCGCCGAACGCTTCGAACAACCGGAACATTCGCAACTGGCGCGCCAGATCGGCTTGTCGCTGGAGGCTGTCGACGCCAATCGCGGACGCCTCAGCAGCAGCCTGATCAGCGACCTCAATCGACTGATGCAACGCCTGTCGCGCACCGGCCTGCGCCATGGCGATCAGCTGGACCAAACGTTCCTGCCGCCCTTGCGCAAACCCGTCTATGTGATGCTGCAGGATCATGACCGTGCCGAGCGACTGGCCAAGCAGCTGGAGTTTTTCGGGCTCAGTGCCCAGTCCCTGGAGAGTGTGCCGGCATTCCGCTCATCAATGGTCGAGCGCCTACCGGCCGCCATCGTCATGGACGTTGACTTCAGCGGCCCTGGCGTAGGCTTGAAATTGGCGGCCGAAGCCCAGGAAGGTCTCGACCAGCGTTTGCCGCTGCTGTTTTTCAGCCTGCATGAAACCGACACCCCGACCCGCCTTGCCGCTGTGCGCGCAGGCGGCCAGGAGTTCCTCACCGGCACCCTTGAAGCGTCGAGCCTGCTGGAAAAAATTGAAGTACTGACCTGCGTCGCCCAGTACGAGCCCTATAAAGTGCTGATCATCGACGACTCGCGCGCCCAAGCCTTGCACACCGAGCGCCTGCTCAACAGCGCCGGGATCATCACCCGGACACTGATCGAGCCGATCCAGGCCATGGCCGAACTGGCGGACTTTCAACCGGACCTGATCATCCTCGACATGTACATGCCGGCCTGCACCGGTACGGAACTGGCCAAGGTGATCCGCCATAACGACCGCTACGTCAGCGTACCGATCATTTACCTGTCGGCCGAGGACGACCTGGACAAGCAACTCGATGCCATGAGCGAGGGCGGCGACGACTTCCTGACCAAACCCATCAAGCCCCGGCACCTGATCACCACCGTGCGTAACCGGGCGGCACGGGCACGCAACCTCAAGGCGCGGATGGTGCGTGACAGCCTCACCGGCCTGTACAACCACACGCACATCCTGCAATTGCTCGAAGACTGCAGCTTTCGCGCTCGCCGCGAGGGCAAACCGCTGAGCTTTGCGATGCTCGACATCGACCACTTCAAACGCGTCAACGACAGCCACGGCCACCCCATGGGCGACCGGGTGATCAAGAGCCTCGCGCTGTTCCTCAAACAGCGCTTGCGCAAGACTGACTTCATTGGCCGTTACGGTGGCGAAGAGTTCGCGATTGTCATGCCCGATACCGACCTTGAAGCCGCCGTCAAAGTGCTCGATGACATCCGCAAGCGTTTTGCCGAGATTCATTATCCCGCGCAACCCCAGGACCTGTGGTGCACGTTCAGCGCCGGCGTGGTGGACCTCGGCGAACACTCCGACAGCCTGTTGATGGCCAGCCAGGCGGACGAGGCGCTGTACCGTGCCAAAGGCGCGGGGCGCAACCGGGTGCAGGCCTTCCGGGCATCAAAGCAAAGTGCCACCTTTTCATCGGAACAGACCGAGACAGTCATAACCCTGTAACAGAAACGCAATAACTTCAGGCACTTACCATTCTGCCGTTGGTAGTCCTTGATGCGCCTGAAACTGCTGACCAATCTCAATACCCTTCTTTTAGTTGCCGTGTGCGTGGCGCTTGGTGCCACACTCTGGTGGTCGCAAAAAGCCCTCGAACGCCCTTATCTATTAATGGAGCGCTACCTGGGCTTGTCCCAGCAATTCCAGAGTGACGTGGCGCGCAACATCGAGGATTACCTCGCCAGTGGCGATGCGCTGCGCTTGAGCGGCGCCAGCCAGGCCATCGAGAAACTGCACAAGGAACTCGGCGAATTGCCACCGGCCTTGGCTGAAACCTTGCAGCCGAGCCTGACGAACCTGGATGAATTCAGCAAAACCGATCTGCTGGCCGCCGGCAAGCTCGCCGGTGACCCACAGGCCCTGCTCCTGCAAGCCGAACGCGAGCTGGGGGCCAGTCTTGACCAACTCAGCCAGTACGCCAGTGGCAACGCGAGCTACCTGACTCCGCTGCTCAGCGCCTCCCAGCACCTGGGCAAACTGTCACTGGCCCGGGACAAATTGGTCAGCAGCGGCCGCAGCGAACTGGCCGCCGATGTCGAGCGCGAAATCACCAACATCCGCGTACAGGCCGAACAGCTGGATGCCCTGCCGTTATTGGGCGTGGCGGCCAGCAGTGAATCGAACACCGATGATTTCGCCGCGATGATGGGCCTGGAGAACACCGAGAAAGCCGCTGCCGAAGACGCCGGCGTGGGGATCAAGCGTGAGCTCAACAGCCTGCTCGGCCGCTACCCTGCGGAACTTTCGCGCACCCGCGAGCAAATCCACAAACGCGCCGAACTCAGTGCCGCAACGCACCTGAAAATCGCCGCCGTGCAACAAGCCATCGCCGGGCTGGAGCCGGTAGTACGCGCCCAACACGGGGAGATCCAGAGTGAGGTGCGCTTGATGCAAGGGGTAATGATCGGCTTGATTCTGTTGATCGCCCTGCTGATCGACACCCTGCAACGACGCCTGGCCCGGACCCTGACCAATCTCGCACCGGCCTTGTCGACCTGGGCGGAAGGCGACTTCAGCCGGGACATCCAACTGGGTAACACCAATCGCGAACTGCATGACATCGAAGCCTCGCTCAACCGCTTGCGCGCCTACCTGGTGGACCTGGTGGGGACCATTCGTCGCAACGCCGAACAGGTCGCCGGCAGCAGTCGAACCCTGGCGGAACTGAGCAATGATCTGCACAGCGGTGCCGAACACCAGGCCGGCGACACGGCAATGATTCGCGACTCCCTCGGCGAACTGGAGGCGACCATCCAGCAAGTCGCCGGCGACGCCAGCCAGGCCGCCGAGGCCAGTCGTCATGCTGGCCAGGCGGTCGAACATGGCCAGAAAGTCATAGGCCTGAGTCTTACCGGCCTGCATGCGCTGGTGGGAGAAGTACAGGGCAATGCGCAGATGATCGAGCACCTGGCCGAAGAGTCCGCGACCATCGGTGGCGTGCTGACGGTGATCCGCTCGATTGCCGACCAGACGAATCTGCTGGCGTTGAACGCCGCCATCGAAGCGGCCCGGGCCGGTGAGATGGGCCGTGGCTTTGCCGTAGTGGCCGAAGAAGTGCGCTCGCTGGCACAACGCACCGCCGGGGCCACGGCCGAGATCCAGAACCTTATCGCCGGCCTGCAAACCGCGGCGCGCCAATCGGTCGAAGGCATGCGAGCGCAGGTCGAACATGCCGAAGCCACCGCCAACCAGGCGCAGGCGGCGGACGGTGCGCTGGATAGAATCGTCGGGGCAATCCAGACCATTTCCGATACCGCGGTACGCATCGCCGATGTCACAGCCCAGCAAAGCGGTGCCGTCAGTGAGATCCGCGATCACAGTGAGCGAATTCACCAGTTGGGTGGGGACAACCTGCTGCGTATCGGCCAAGGGCGTGAGCAGGGGGAGAATCTGTTGGTGTTGGGTGGACGACTGCATACAGCCGTTCAGGCCTTCCGCGTCTGACCTATCGCCTTCGCGAGCAAGCCCGCTCTCACAGAGATAGCGCATGACCCTGTGGGAGCGGGCTTGCTCGCGAAGGCGTCAGACCATTCACCACGAATCTCCCCGCCTGCACACCCAGCGACTGTCCGCTATCATCCCCCCAATTCCGATACGCGAGATCGTCATGCGCCGTTTGCTTTGCCTGCTGCTTTTAGTACTCGCCCTGCCGGCCACCGCCGCCGGTTTGCTGGAGAGTCGCCCCAGTTCGACCCTGGGCTCGATCAATAACAGTGCCGATTTCCTGCCGGTGCGCGAAGCCTTTCAGTTGAGCCTGGTAGAAAGCACGCCGCAATCGATCAAACTGCGCTTCGTCGCCACCGAGGGTTATTACCTTTACCGGCATCGTTTCCAGTTCCGCGCCGACCCGGCCGATGTCACCCTCGGCCCGGCGCAAATGCCCAAGGGCGAACAAAAGCACGATGAGTACTTCGGCGATGTCGAGGTCTACCACGGCGTACTCGATGTAGAACTGCCGCGCACCGATCAACGCGCCTTCACGTTGGTCGTGACCTACCAGGGCTGCGCCGACAAAGGCCTGTGCTACCCACCGGAAACCGAACGCCTGGGCATCGACGGCATCGGCCCGACGACAACCCACGCCTGGAACTGGCGGGAACTGGCGCTGTTTTTCCTGGCGGGCCTGGGCCTGACTTTTACCCCGTGCGTGCTGCCAATGCTGCCAATCCTTTCCGGCGTAGTGTTGCGTGGCCAGGTCGGCGGCTGGCGTGGTTTCAACCTGTCGTTGGCCTATGTGCTACCGATGGCTGCCTGCTTTGCATTGTTGGGCGCGCTCATGGGCTTGTTCGGCGCCCAACTGAACCTGCAGGCACGCCTGCAATCGGCCTGGGTGCTGGTGCCGTTCGCGATGTTTTTTGCGCTGTTTGCCCTGGCGATGTTTGGCGTTTTCGAACTCAAGTTGCCGCACGCCATCAGCAGTCGGCTGGACCGCATTGCCGGACGCACCGAAGGCGGTTCGCTGTGGGGCGCCGCGGTATTGGGCGTGGTTTCCAGCCTGTTGGTTTCGCCCTGTGTTTCCGCGCCGTTGGCCGGTGCGCTGCTGTATATCAGCGCCAGCGGCGATGCGCTGGGCGGCGGCCTGAAACTGTTCATGCTCGGCCTGGGCATGGGCGCACCGCTTTTGCTGGTGGCCACCGGTGGTGCCGCCTGGTTGCCGAAAAGCGGACCGTGGCTGATCTACGTGAAAAACGCGATTGGCGTGTTGTTGCTGGGCCTGGCGATTGCCCTGCTCAGCCGAGTGCTGCCAGGGCAAATCACCTTGCTGCTGATCGGCCTGTTGGCCGCTGGCGTCGGGTTGTTCCTCGGGGCACTGGAGTTCGTCTACAAGCCGCCGCGAAAACGCCTGGGCCAATTGCTCGGAATGTTCCTGCTGTTTTATGCGCTGGCTTGTTGGTACGGCGGTTTTAGCGGCCAGACCGATCCGTTCAACCCAATCGGCCAGTCGTCCGTGGTGGTTGGCGAGGTGCCCACGCAAAAAACCAGCGCCTGGCAAACCGTCAGCACCGCGACAGACCTCGACCGGGTGCTCGCCGAAGCCCGGGCGTCCGGCACGCCGGTACTGCTCGACTGGTACGCCGACTGGTGCATCAGCTGCAAAGTCATCGAACACCAGGTGCTTGACGATGCGATCGTCGTCGAACGCCTGAAGGGTTATCGGCTGATCCGCTTTGACATCACCGCCAGCAACGCCGAACAACGCGCCCTCCTCGACCGCTACCAACTGTTCGGCCCTCCAGCCTTGATGTTTTTCGGCAAGGACGGTGTCGAACGAGTCGATGTGCGGGTCATCGGCGAGATCACTGCCAGGGATTTCGCCGATCGTGTCACCAAGGCGAATGACCGGATTTAATCAGGCAGTCATATATCTCGCGCAAACATCGGTCATCGTGCTGCCTATTGCAGAGAACTGGACAGTCACAAAGGCTTTGCGGCATAGTCGCCGGGTTCTGACAAATGCACACGGATAACCAAGGAACAGCCGATGGCGACGCTACTTGTATTGCACGGACCCAACCTGAACCTGCTCGGCACCCGCGAACCGGGCACCTATGGCGCTACCACGCTGGCGCAGATCAACCAGGACCTGGAACGCCGCGCCCGCGAAGCCGGCCATCATTTGCTGCACCTGCAAAGCAATGCCGAGTACGAATTGATCGACCGCATCCATGCTGCCCGCAGCGAAGGCGTGGACTTCATTCTGATCAATCCAGCAGCTTTTACGCATACAAGTGTCGCATTACGTGACGCGCTGCTGGCGGTGAGCATCCCATTCATCGAAGTGCATTTGTCTAACGTGCATAAACGCGAACCTTTCCGCCATCACTCCTACTTCTCCGACGTAGCGGTGGGAGTGATCTGCGGCCTTGGCGCCAGCGGTTACCGACTGGCCCTGGAGGCCGCCCTAGAGCAGCTTGAAAGACCGGCAACAGCTTGAACAACAAGCCTTAAACGCCCCTGACCGACCCTTGGGAGTTGATGATTCATGGATATCCGTAAAGTTAAGAAACTGATCGAATTGCTGGAAGAGTCCGGCATCGACGAGCTCGAGATCAAGGAAGGCGAAGAGTCCGTACGCATCAGCCGTCATAGCAAGACCCCGGCCCAGCAGTACTACGCACCGGCGCCTATGCCTGCTCCGGCTGCCGCGCCTGTCGCTGCCGCCGCTCCGGCTGCCGCTGCCGCACCTGCGGCGGCCGCCGCGCCAGCACTGAACGGCACCGTTGCCCGTTCGCCGATGGTCGGTACGTTCTACCGCAAGTCTTCGCCAACCTCGCCGTCCTTCGTGGAAGTCGGCCAGACCGTGAAGAAAGGCGACACCCTGTGCATCGTTGAAGCCATGAAGATGATGAACCACATCGAAGCTGAAACCAGCGGTGTGATCGAATCCATCCTCGTCGAAGACGGCCAGCCGGTTGAGTACGACCAACCGCTGTTCACCATCGTTTGAACCGCGGAGCGCCTTTGATGACTGCGAAGTTGGAAAAAGTTCTGATCGCCAACCGCGGTGAGATTGCACTGCGGATTCTGCGCGCCTGCAAAGAGATGGGCATCAAGACCGTCGCCGTTTATTCCAAGGCGGACAAGGAACTGATGCACCTGGGCCTGGCAGACGAATCCGTCTGCATCGGTCCGGCATCGGCGGCCCACTCTTACCTGCACATCCCGGCCATCATCGCCGCGGCCGAAGTGACTGGCGCCACCGCCATTCACCCAGGCTACGGTTTCCTTGCGGAAAACGCTGATTTTGCTGAACAGGTCGAGAACTCCGGCTTCGCCTTCATCGGCCCGAAAGCTGAAACCATCCGCCTGATGGGCGACAAGGTTTCGGCCAAGCACGCGATGATCGCCGCCGGCGTACCGACCGTTCCAGGTTCCGACGGCCCGCTGCCGGAAGACGAAGAAACCGCCCTGCGCATTGGTCGCGAAGTCGGTTATCCGGTGATCATCAAGGCCGCTGGCGGCGGCGGTGGTCGCGGCATGCGCGTGGTACACAAGGAAGAAGACCTGATTTCCTCGGCGAAACTGACCCGCTCCGAAGCGGGCGCAGCGTTCGGCAACCCGATGGTCTACCTGGAAAAGTTCCTGACCAACCCGCGTCACGTGGAGGTTCAGGTTCTGTCCGATGGCCAGGGCCAGGCTATCCATCTGGGCGACCGCGACTGCTCGCTGCAACGCCGTCACCAGAAGGTGCTTGAAGAGGCACCGGCACCGGGCATCGACGAACAGGCTCGCCATGAAGTTCTCGCCCGCTGCGTCAAGGCGTGCATCGACATCGGTTACCGTGGTGCAGGCACTTTCGAGTTCCTGTACGAGAACGGCCGCTTCTACTTCATCGAGATGAACACTCGTGTCCAGGTAGAGCACCCGGTTTCGGAAATGGTCACCGGCATCGACATCGTCAAGGAGATGCTCAGCATCGCCGCCGGCAACAAGCTGTCGTTCACCCAGGATGACGTGGTCATCCGCGGTCACGCGCTGGAATGCCGGATCAACGCCGAAGACCCGAAGACCTTCATGCCAAGCCCTGGCACGGTCAAGCATTTCCACGCACCAGGCGGCAACGGCGTTCGCGTCGACTCGCACCTGTACAGTGGTTATGCCGTTCCGCCGAACTATGATTCGTTGATCGGCAAGCTGATCACCTACGGCGCAACCCGTGACGAAGCCATGGCGCGCATGCGCAATGCGCTGGACGAGATCGTGGTCGACGGGATCAAGACCAACATCCCGCTGCACCGCGACCTGACCCGCGATGCTGGTTTCTGCGAAGGGGGCGTGAACATTCACTACCTCGAGCACAAGCTGGCTGGCGAGAAGCACTAAGCTTCGACCCGATCAACAAGGCCGCCTCTGGGCGGCTTTGTTGTTTCTGGACATTTCATCCGAGCCACAACACATTTCCTGTGGGAGCGAGCCTGCTCGCGAAGAGACCAGCACATTCAACTTCAATGTTGACTGGTACACCGTTTTCGCGAGCAAGCTCGCTCCCACCGGGTATGCATTGATGCTTGGGACCAAGCCACTCCCACAAAACCTCCGCGCTCGCGTAAACTTGCGCGCTTCTCGCAGACCGCTAGGCTGCAATCAATATTTTTCAAAGGTGCCCGCCATGCCTTGGCTGCAAGTTCGTCTCGCCATCAGCCCAGAACAAGCCGAAACCTACGAAGACGCGTTCCTTGAAGTGGGCGCCGTGTCGGTGACCTTCATGGACGCCGAAGACCAGCCGATCTTCGAGCCCGAACTTAACACCACGCCGCTGTGGTCCCACACTCACCTGCTGGCGCTGTTCGAAGGCGGCACCGAGCCAGGCCCGGTCCTGGCTCACCTTGAGTTGCTGACTGGCAGCCCGCTGCCTGAGCATCACAGTGAAGTCATCGAAGATCAGGACTGGGAGCGCAGCTGGATGGATAACTTCCAACCCATGCGTTTCGGTCAGCGCCTGTGGATCGTGCCGAGCTGGCACGCAGCCCCCGAGCCAGACGCCGTGAACCTGTTGCTGGACCCGGGCCTGGCCTTCGGCACCGGCACTCACCCAACCACCGCCTTGTGTCTGGAATGGCTCGACGGTCAGGACCTCAAGGACTGCAACGTGCTGGACTTCGGCTGCGGTTCGGGGATTCTGGCGATTGCCGCGCTGCTGCTGGGCGCCAAGCAGGCCGTGGGCACCGATATCGACGTGCAGGCGCTGGAAGCCTCTCGTGACAACGCCGGGCGCAACGGCATCGCCGACGAGCTGTTCCCGCTGTACCTGCCCGAAGATCTGCCGCAAGTTCAGGCCGATGTGCTGGTGGCCAATATTCTGGCCGGCCCGCTGGTTTCGCTGGCGCCGCAGTTGTCGGGCCTGGTCCGGTCGGGCGGTCGCCTGGCGCTTTCGGGCATTCTTGCCGAGCAAGGCGATGAAGTGGCCGCAGCCTATGCCAAGGATTTCGATCTGGACCCGATCGCCAATCGCGATGGCTGGGTGCGCATCACTGGCCGTCGGCGCTAGAATGGACGCCTGCATCTACCGGATCGCCGCATGACCGACAGCTTCGTCACCCAGTGCCCGCATTGCCAAACCAGCTTCCGCGTCAACCATGCCCAGTTGAGCGTGGCGCGCGGGGTCGTTCGTTGTGGCTCATGCTTGCAGGTGTTCAACGCCGCCAAGCAGCTGCTGGAGCAGGCCGGCAAGGAAGCACCCGCACCGACGCCAGCCCCGCTGGAAACCGTCGAACCGCCGCAGCAGCGCGCCATCAGCCAGAAACAATGGAGCGCTGCCGAGCTGGATCTGGACAGTCTCGACCTGGACGAAGAACTCGCCCGGCTTGAACAGCGGGAAATCCAGCCGACGACCGAGTTCGGCCGACACCGCGAAGACACGCTCAGCGCTCGCCGCGATAGTGCCGAGCACGACGAAGCCCCATGGCCCGACAGCCTGTTCAGCGAATCGGCCGCCGATCGCGCCCAAGCGGCCGACACGCTTGACGCGCTCGACGTGCTTGATACACCGCAGCCACCGAACGAGCCGTCGCGCACTGAACCGTCGCTATCACTGGAACCGGTGGACCTGGACGACGAACCGCAGCCCCCGCAGCTGCGCCTGAACGATCCGCTCGTCGCCCCGGTACATCACGAACGCATGACGGCGACCGCAGAGATCGACGACGACCTGCCTTCGATCGAGCCACCGCGCAAGCGTCGCGAACGCAGCGAACCCGGGGTTCGTGCCGAAGTGCTGCAGGACCTGACCGACGATCCGCTGCAGCTGGATTGGCAGAAACGCCGCTCGCCATGGGGTCGTCGACTGTTTTGGCTATTATTGATCCTGCTGGGAGCCGGCGCACTTGCAGGCCAATACGTCGCCTACCATTTCGACGAGCTGGCGCGCCAGGACCAGTACCGCCCCTGGTTCCAGCAACTGTGCCCGCAAATCGGCTGCACGGTGCCCTCCAAGGTCGACATCGCGAAAATCAAGAGCAGCAACCTGGTGGTCCGCAGCCATCCTGAGTTCAGCGGCGCCCTGGTGGTCGATGCAATCATCTATAACCGCGCGCCATTCTCTCAGCCTTTCCCGCTGCTGGAGCTACGCTTTGCCGATCTCAACGGCCACCTGATCGCCAGCCGCCGCTTCAAACCCGGCGAGTACCTCAACGGCGATCTTGAAGGCAAGGTGGAAATGCCTCCGCAAACGCCAATCCACATCGCCCTCGACATCCTCGATCCTGGCGCCAAAGCGGTAAATTACAGCCTGAGCTTCCACTCGCCCGAGTGAAACGCTTCACTGACCGACAATTGACGACGACTTCCTGTCTTTGCCCGCCCGGACCAAACCGCTGGCAATAACAGAATAACTGTTCAGATTTTGTTCAATTCAGCCTTTATCCAGTCATCGAGAGCGGGTATCATGCCAACCCTTTTTCGAACTCTCATGATCCGGCCCCACACCAGGGAAGTCCTATGTCGGCGGTACGCATCGGTCCATATACATTACACAACGGCTTGATTCTCGCCCCGATGGCGGGCGTCACCGACCAACCCTTTCGCCAGCTGTGCAAGCGATTGGGCGCGGGGCTGGTCGTCTCGGAGATGGTCACCAGCGACATGAGTCTGTGGAACACCCGCAAGTCGCGCATGCGCATGATCCATGCAGGTGATCCCGAGCCACGCTCGGTGCAGATCGCCGGTGGTGACGCACAGATGCTGGCGGATGCCGCCCGGGCCAACGTCGAGCTGGGTGCACAGATTATTGATATCAACATGGGTTGTCCGGCCAAGAAAGTCTGCAACAAGGCGGCAGGCTCGGCACTGTTGAAAGATGAAGCATTGGTAACCGAGATCCTGCAGGCCGTCGTGGCCGCGGTCGATGTGCCGGTTACCCTGAAAATCCGGACCGGTTGGGACCTGGACAACAAGAACGGCCTGACGGTGGCGAAGATCGCTGAACAGGCAGGCATTACGGCCCTGGCGGTGCATGGACGCACCCGTGCCGACCTGTACACCGGTGAAGCCGAGTACGACACCATTGCCGCGATCAAGCAGGCGGTGTCGATGCCGGTCTTCGCCAATGGCGATATTGATTCGCCAGAAAAGGCCCGGTACGTGCTCGACGCGACGGGTGCCGATGGCCTGTTGGTAGGCCGGGCTGCCCAGGGGCGGCCATGGATTTTTCGCGAGATCGACCATTTCCTGCGTACCGGCGAGAAGCTCCCGGCGCTGGACCTGATCGAGGTGGAACGCATTCTGCTAGAGCATCTGGCTGCGCTGCACGCCTTCTATGGAGACGTGATGGGCGTACGCATTGCTCGAAAGCATGTGGGCTGGTATCTCGCAACCTTGCCGGGCGCCAGGGAGTTTCGCGCCCACTTCAATCGTTTGGATGGTACGGAAGCACAATGCGCCAACGTTCGGGAGTTCTTTGCCGGGCGTTACAAGAGCCTGACAGGGGACGGAGAGTGGGTGGCCGCATGACGATGATGACCGAGACTTTAGTGAGTGGAACAACGCCCGTGAGCGACAACGTGAATTTGAAACAGCACCTCAATACGCCAAGCGAAGAAGGCCAGACCCTTCGCGGGAGTGTCGAGAAGGCGCTGCACAATTATTTCGCCCACCTTGAGGGCGCTGCCGTCACGGATGTGTACAACCTGGTGCTCTCCGAAGTCGAGGCTCCCCTGCTCGAGTGCGTGATGAACTACGTCAAGGGCAACCAGACCAAGGCCAGCGAAATGCTCGGACTGAACCGGGGCACGCTGCGCAAGAAACTCAAGCAGTACGATTTGCTGTAAGCATTCAATCAAACCAGAAAGGCGCCCGCGTAAGACCGGTCGCCTTTTTTGCTGACTCCTTTGCTTTTGATGGAAATTGAGATGACCGACCAGACTACCCGCCTGCCGATCCGCCGCGCCTTGATCAGTGTTTCCGACAAGACCGGGATCCTCGAATTTGCCAAGGAGCTTGAAGCCCTGGGTGTCGAGATCCTTTCCACCGGCGGGACGTTCAAGCTGCTGCAGGACAACGGCGTTGCCGCAGTGGAAGTCGCGGATTACACCGGCTTCGCCGAAATGATGGACGGCCGGGTGAAAACCCTGCACCCGAAAATCCACGGCGGGATCCTCGGTCGTCGCGGTATCGACGACGCCATCATGAACGAGCACGGCATCAAGCCGATCGACCTGGTAGCGGTCAACCTGTACCCATTCGAAGCAACGATCTCCAAACCAGGTTGCGACCTGCCGACTGCCATCGAGAACATCGACATCGGCGGCCCGACCATGGTTCGTTCGGCAGCCAAGAACCACAAGGACGTGGCCATCGTGGTCAACGCCAGCGATTACGCCAGCGTCCTGGAAAATCTCAAGGCCGGCGGCCTGACCTACGCCCAGCGTTTCGACCTGATGCTCAAGGCTTTCGAACATACCGCCGCCTACGACGGCATGATCGCCAACTACATGGGCACCGTGAACCAGGCTGCCGACACCCTCAGCACTGAAGGTCGCAGCGAATTCCCGCGCACCTTCAACAGCCAGTTCATCAAGGCCCAGGAAATGCGCTACGGCGAGAACCCGCACCAGAGTGCGGCGTTCTACGTTGAAGCCAAGCCTGCCGAAGTCGGCATCGCCACCGCGACCCAGCTGCAAGGCAAAGAGCTGTCCTACAACAACGTGGCCGATACCGATGCCGCGCTGGAATGCGTGAAGAGCTTCGTCAAGCCTGCCTGCGTGATCGTCAAGCACGCCAACCCGTGCGGCGTGGCCGTCAGCCCGGACGCCGAAGGCGGCATTCGCAAGGCTTACGACCTGGCCTACGCTACTGACACCGAATCGGCATTCGGCGGCATCATTGCCTTCAACCGCGAACTGGACGCCGAGACCGCCAAGGCCATCGTCGAGCGTCAGTTCGTCGAAGTGATCATTGCCCCGAGCGTCAGCGAAGAAGCCCGCGCCATCGTCGCCGCCAAGGCCAACGTGCGCCTGCTGGCCTGTGGCGAGTGGTCGGCCGATCGCGCCGCTGCCTGGGACTACAAGCGCGTCAACGGTGGCCTGCTGGTGCAGAGCCGCGACATCGGCATGATCAGCGCCGATGACCTGAAGGTCGTGACCAAACGTGCGCCGACCGAACAGGAAATCCATGACCTGATCTTCGCCTGGAAAGTCGCCAAGTACGTCAAGTCCAACGCCATCGTCTACGCCAAGAACCGTCAGACCATCGGTGTCGGCGCCGGCCAGATGAGCCGTGTGAACTCTGCGCGCATTGCTGCGATCAAGGCTGAACATGCCGGCTTGCAGGTAGCCGGCTCGGTCATGGCTTCCGACGCCTTCTTCCCGTTCCGCGATGGCCTGGACAATGCGGCCAAGGTCGGTATCACGGCGGTGATCCAGCCAGGTGGCTCGATGCGTGACAACGAAGTGATCGCCGCCGCTGACGAAGCTGGCATCGCCATGGTATTCACCGGCATGCGCCACTTCCGTCACTAAGTACTCGATCAACTGTGGGAGCGGGCTTGCCCGCGAAGACGGCAGCACATTCAGCATTGATGTGACTGATACACCGCTTTCGCGAGCAAGCCCGCTCCCACAAAAGCAGCATCAGTGCTGCCTCCAGAATTAGCGTCATCCGAGGTTTTTGAAATGAATGTTTTGATCATTGGCAGCGGTGGCCGTGAACACGCCCTGGCCTGGAAAGTCGCTCAGGATCCTCGAGTGCAGAAGGTGTTCGTGGCACCGGGTAACGCCGGTACCGCCATCGAAGCCAAATGCGAGAACGTCGCCATCGACGTACTGGCCCTTGAGCAACTGGCGGACTTTGCCGAGAAAAACGTTTCCCTGACCATCGTTGGCCCGGAAGTGCCACTGGTCGCAGGTGTGGTGGATCTGTTCCGCAGCCGCGGCCTGGACTGCTTCGGCCCGACCGCTGGCGCTGCCCAGCTTGAAGGTTCGAAAGCCTTCACCAAGGACTTCCTGGCTCGTCACAAGATCCCGACCGCCGACTACCAGAACTTCACCGAGATCGAGCCAGCCCTGGCTTATCTGCGTGAAAAAGGCGCGCCGATCGTGATCAAGGCCGATGGCCTGGCTGCCGGCAAAGGCGTGATCGTCGCCATGACCCTGGCCGAAGCCGAGGACGCCGTGCGTGACATGCTGGCAGGCAATGCCTTCGGCGACGCCGGTTCGCGCGTGGTGATCGAAGAGTTCCTCGACGGCGAAGAAGCCAGCTTCATCGTCATGGTCGACGGCAAGAACGTCCTGCCGATGGCCACCAGCCAGGACCACAAGCGCGTCGGCGACGGCGATACCGGTCCGAACACGGGCGGCATGGGTGCCTACTCCCCTGCCCCGGTTGTCACCAGCGAAGTACACAAGCGCGTCATGGACCTGGTGATCTGGCCGACCGTGCGCGGCATGGCCGAGGAAGGCAATGTCTACACCGGTTTCCTGTATGCGGGCCTGATGATCGACAAGACTGGCAACCCGAAGGTCATCGAATTCAACTGCCGCTTCGGTGACCCGGAGACCCAACCCGTCATGCTGCGCTTGCAGTCGAGCCTGGTATTGCTGGTCGAGGCAGCCTTGGCGCAGGCCCTGGACAAGGTCGAAGCGCAATGGGATCCACGTCCGAGCGTCGGCATCGTCCTGGCGGCAGGCGGCTATCCTGGTGACTACGCCAAGGGTGTGGCCATCAATGGCCTGGATGCGGCGGCGGCACTGGACGGCAAAGTCTTTCACGCCGGTACCGCGCTCAAGGACGGTCAAGTCGTGACCGCTGGTGGCCGGGTGCTGTGCGCTACGGCCATGGGCGCCAGCGTCGATGAGGCGCAACAACAGGCGTACAAACTGGCGGCCAAGATCGATTGGGAAGGCTGTTTCTATCGCAAGGACATTGGCTACCGCGCCATTGCCCGCGAGCGCGGCGAACAGGAATAAGGCAACAATTGCGACAGGCAGGGGCTTACCCCCCTTGCCTGGCTATTCCGGCGCCGCGCATAGTTATATTCTGGCATTAACCTACGAAGGGATTTCGCCGTGCGCTGGCTCAGGATTGCCATAAGTCTAACCGTCACGTTGCTGACCTTGCTCTGCATGCTCCCGGCCCACGCCGCGCAAGGCAGTGGTTGGGCGGTATTGCTCGACGAACAGGGTGACCTGCAGCTGAGCGACATCCGCTCCGCTCGCTACACCAACCAATTCAGCCCCATCGAACTCGACCACCTCACGGCGGCCGAGCCCGACGGTGCGCTTTGGCTGCGCTTCCGCCTCGCACCGGGCAAGCATGAACAATTGCTGCGGGTGTTCGCACCCGATCTGTTGCACTTCAACATGTATGTGCTGGACGGCGACAGGCTGATTGACCAATCACATACAGGCAACGAGCAACCCCTGGCGGACCGCCCCTTGCCCAGCAGCGACTTCATGCTGCCGCTGCCGCAAAGCGACAAGACCCTGGACGTCTACCTGCGACTGGTTTCCGAACACCAGTTGCGGCCCTACATCACCTTGCAATCGGCGGTCATCACCGCAGCCAACCAGAACCAGACGCTGATCTACGGATTACTACTGGGCTGCATCGGCATGCTGATCCTGCACAACCTCATCCGCTATGCCTATACGCGTTCGACCAGCAGCGTCTGGTTGGCGGTGTGCGAAGCCTTGTTGGGGCTCAGCCTGGTGTTGTTGTTGAACCTGGCGGGGCCCTGGATCCCGGACTGGCAGGCCGTGCAGACGCCCGGCGCCTACCTCGCCTTGCTGCTGACGGCCCCCAGCGGCCTGATATTCGCTTATCGCTTCTTCAAGCCCCTCGGACCGCATCCGCTGAACAAGCTGATCGTGGGCGACATCCTGTTCATCATGATCTGCAGCCTGCTGCTGCTGTTCGTCAACACGCTGCCGCTGAACATCATCACTTACGCCCTGGTCGCCCTGGCGGGCCTGACCATGCTGTTTGTCAGTACCTATCACTGGCAAAAAGGTTATCGCCCGGCGCGACTGTTCGTGGCGGCCATGGTGGTGTTCAACCTGGGCACCCTGATCATCCTGCCCGCCTTGCTGGGGCTGACCCTGATCGAACCCCATGACCTGATCACCACCCTGCTGGTGTTCATCTGCATCAGTGGCCTGTTGATGAGCATTGCCCTGAGCGAACGCCAGCGCAGCATCACCGAAGCGCGTTTCAGCATCAGTCGTGACCTGGCGGCCAGCAACGCCGAGATCAATGCCAAGGCCGAGTTCCTGGCGAAAATCAGCCACGAGATCCGCACCCCGATGAATGGTGTGCTGGGCATGACCGAGTTGCTGCTGGGCACGCCACTGTCAGTCAAGCAGCGCGACTATGTGCAGACCATCCATAGCGCAGGCAACGAACTACTGACGTTGATCAACGAAATTCTCGACATTTCCAAACTCGAGTCCGGACAGATCGAACTGGATGATGTGCAATTCGACCTCAACGCACTGATCGAAGACTGCCTGAGCATCTTCCGCGCGAAGGCCGAGCAACAGAACGTCGAACTGATCAGCTTCATTCAGCCACAAGTACCACGCGTCATCAGCGGTGACCCGACGCGCCTGCGCCAGACATTGCTGAGCCTGCTGGAAAACGCGCTGAAGAAAACCGACGAAGGCGAGATCCTGATCGTCGTCGCCCTCGACGAACGCAGCAGCCATCCACGCTTGCGCATCGCCGTGCAGGACAGCGGCGAACCGATGGACGTCGAAGAGCGCGACGCGCTGATGCAGGCTGAACTGCACAGCAAGCATTTTCTCTCTACCAACCACCTGGGCGGTAATCTGGGGCTGGTGATCGCCCGTCAGCTGATCCGCCTGATGCAAGGTGAATTCGGCATCAAGAGTGGTAACAGCCAGGGCAGTACCTTGTGGCTGACCTTGCCCCTGGACCCGGACCGCCTGGAGCATCCAACCTGCGACCTCGATGGCCCCCTGCAGGGTGCACGGGTGTTGGTGGTGGATGACAACGACACCTGCCGCAAAGTGCTGGTGCAGCAATGCAGCGCCTGGGGCCTGAACGTGAGCGCGGCGCCCTCGGGCAAGGAGGCGCTGGCGCTGTTGCGCACCAAGGCGCACCTGCGTGACTACTTCGATATAGTCCTGCTGGATCAGAACATGCCTGGCATGACCGGCATGCAACTGGCCGCCAAGATCAAGGAAGACCCGAGCCTGAACCACGACATCCTGCTGATCATGCTGACCGGCATCAGCAATGCGCCGAGCAAGATCATCGCGCGCAATTCGGGGATCAAACGCATCCTTGCCAAACCGGTGGCCGGCTATACGCTCAAGACCACCCTGGCCGATGAACTGACCCAGCGCAACAAAGGACTGGCGGTGCCGCAACACCTGCCGTCCGGTCCGCCGCTACCGATCAAGGTACCCAGTGATTTCCGCATTCTGGTCGCTGAAGACAACAGCATTTCGACCAAGGTCATCCGCGGTATGCTGGGCAAGCTCAACCTGCAACCGGACACCGCCAGCAACGGCGAAGAAGCCTTGGCGGCCATGAAGGCGCATCGCTACGACCTGGTTCTGATGGATTGCGAAATGCCGATCCTCGACGGCTTTTCGGCGACCCAGCAACTGCGCGCCTGGGAAGTCGGCAATCAAAGATCCCGCACCCCGGTGGTAGCGTTGACCGCGCACATCCTCGCTGAGCATAAGGAGCGTGCACGCCAGGCTGGCATGGATGGGCACATGGCCAAACCGGTCGAGCTTTCGCAGTTGCGCGAATTGATCGAACACTGGGTTGCCCAGCGCGATCAGCAGAACCGCGCGACGACGCCCACGTCCTGAGCCGACAGACTCCGCGGCGCCTGTTAGACTCCCCTCGACTTCCCCCCACCAGTGAGCCTGCCCCATGCTCCACGTGTTGTTCAGCGTTTACCTGAAGATGTTGGTGCTCTATAGCCCGTTCTTCGTGTTGTCCTGCTTCATCAGCCTGACCCGCGGTTATTCGCGCAAGGAACAACGCCGACTGGCGTGGAAGGTGGCCATCGCCACCCTGGTCTCCAGCGTCCTGCTGTATCTGTTCGGACGCGTGATTTTCAGCGTATTCGGCATTACCGTGGACGCCTTCCGGATCGGCGCCGGCAGCGTGCTGTTCATCTCGGCGTTGGGGATGGCGCAAGGAAAGTCGGCGGTGCAGACCGATAATGTGCAGCAGGACGTGACCATCGTACCCTTGACCATTCCGCTGACCGTCGGCCCCGGCACCATTGGCGCCCTGCTGGTGATGGGCGTAAGTCAGCCGCACTGGGACGATAAGCTCACGGCCATTGTCAGTATTGCCCTGGCCAGCTTCACCGTCGGCGTGGTGCTGTACCTGTCCGACCGTATCGAACGCATTCTCGGCGATCAGGGCTTGCAGATCGTCAGCCGGCTGATGGGCTTGTTCGTGTGTGCGTTGGCGGCGCAGATTATCTTTACCGGGGTGAAGGGGTATTTGGTGCCCTGAGATTGCACAAGGCACCTGCCAGGACCTGCTAATTCGTCAGGCTGGCGATCTCGAGATGTTCAGACTGCCGCCGTGCACCTAACCACTGCACGGTATCCGCCCTGTACTCGCCATAGACGCCTGCATTGAAACGAGCGGTGTAAAAATAGGCGTTCACCGCGCCATGCAGATCACTGAAAGCAAACTCACGCCCCGTCAATAGCCTGCCGACTGATCCGCGGGCATCAAAAAAAACCCAAGCGCTATTCAAGGTCCCACGTTCATTGACCACACCAATGCACGCCCTGATGCGCTTCATCCCCTTCACATTCAGCGCTGCCTGTTGGCGGAAGATCTGCTCCAGGTTCAGTTTGTCCGGCAACGCGGCGACCTTATCCATCACGGCCAGTAAAACAGTCGCCAGCTCTCTATCCAGATTGTTTTCAAAGACCGTCGCAAACGCCTCTCTCAACGAAAACGTCTTTTCAGCAACGGATGTAAACGCACCGGTCGTCACGTTTTGCCGATCGCAGACCCAGCCACACTCATACAAGATACTTTTGTAAGCCTCGAACCAATCCAGGCCGTTCGGTTCGTCAGGAAATTCTTCATCGGCAGCAAGCTGAGTAAAAAGCAAAGCATCAATTACATCTTGCTTCGTGGCGAACGACAATTCATTTGATAAAGCCAGCATGCAGCATCCACTGATGTAAATCGAATAGTCCATATGTCTATATCCATCGTGCAAACCAGAGGCAAACACCTCTGGCGAAGGCTGGCTATCTTTTACTTCCTGTGTCGCGCAAATCGTTTGCTGCGTATCTCTTTGCGCCGCAACCCAAGGACAGACTCAATATCATCTTTTATTTCAGCATAGGCAAAAGGATTAAAGGTGAGAAAGTTCGAGCCTTGGTAAATATCAACGTTAGTGACTTTAAGATCAAAGAAAAGAACCTCACCACCAAACGTATTGCTCTCATGATTAATAGAAGAAAAAGAAACAATAATGAGACCATTCTTCGCTTGCTCACATGGCAATATGGCCAGCTTCACACCTTTTGCTGTCACTACATCGTAATTGAATAACTTGACTGTATCAGGTTCCTTTTCCAAAGCCGTCAAGGTGGAGTCTGCCACGGCACTCAACACCGTTGCACCGGGAATGGCGGCTACTGCCGCAGCAATCCCTGCCTGGACAATGGACGTGACGACATTTTTCATCGTGCCCGAGCCAGACTGCTTTTTGTATTCCAGGCTCGCATGGATGGGGACAGAACATCCCATATCCAACATGCAATTGATAAATGCTCGATGCCAGGCCGCAGGGTTCGGATCATTTTTAGTTTCGTGATCGGCCTCCAGCTTCGAAAAACTGATGAGGTTTTCGATAATCATCATGTTCTCCAGCGAAATACCATCGCCGTAACCGATGAGTGAATTACCTAAAACCAAAGCATCCAGTTCCTTGGTGGGACTCGAAGCCGCCAAATCAGCGGAGCCCACTAGACCTCTTGCACGGGGAGCGTTAACCAGCAGTGCCTTGGCCCTGGCAATACGCGCCCTTCCCAAATCAGTGCAACCCTTGAGAGCGCTTGAATCTTCAAAACTTTCCATATTCAACATTCCTTTAGTTCGTCGACAGCCCTCCTGGGCGTAATAACGAATCTAACCCACCCCCTCGTCGAGTAACAAACCCAATTAAATGTCGATATATGTAAGCCTGCACCACTCCGCGAACAGACGGATTATTCGAGCGAAACAACCCGAATAATCCGATCTATATGGCCGCGACTTGTCTAGTTGATATCGACCAACTTGTCACCGTAGCTACGTGGCGTGTACACCCACAACGACCCCTGAGGCCGAGCAAATACGCGAGTCGTGGATGAGCCAACCAACACCATGGTTCGCATGTCGACTTGATCCGGCGTCAATTGACCGAGTGTCGTGACCCGCAACGTCTGCCCCGGGCGCCCTACATCGCGTCCCAACACGACGGGGGTGTCAGCAGCGCGATGCAGGGCGACGATTTCCAGTGCACGCCCTAACTGCCAAGGCCGGGAACGCGAGATCGGGTTATAGAAAGCCATCGCCAGGTCGGCCTGCGCCGCCAGGTCCAGGCGCTTTTCGATGATGTCCCAAGGCTTGAGGTTGTCCGAAAGCGACAGCACGCAGAAGTCATGCCCCAATGGGGCGCCTGCCTGGGCAGCCGTTGCCAGCGATGCCGAAACGCCCGGCAGGATTTCCAGATCAACGTTGTGCCATGCTGGATCGCGGGACTCATGCAGTGCCTCCAGCACCGCTGCGGCCATGGCAAATACACCGGGGTCCCCGGAAGAGACGACCACTACGCAGCGACCCTGCGCCGCAAGCTCAAAGGCGTGGCGGGCACGCTGCATTTCTTCACGGTTGTCGGTGCAGTGCAGGACCTGATCCGCACGGAACGGTCCTGCCATGCGCACATAGGTTTCGTAACCGAGAACGTCATTGGCGCGGGCCAGTTCCGCCTTGACCGCGGGCACCATCAGCTCGGCAGCGCCGGGGCCGAGACCGATCACCGCCAGGCGACCGCGAGGACGGCCAATCGACATGGGGTCCAAAGGCTGCTTGGCAACCGCGATCGCAACGGCCTCATCGCCAAACACGGAAACGGGCTGGTCGATGGCGTTACGCACCAGCTGACTGGCTGCGCCAACATCATCGACAAAACGCAGCGGCACACCCAGCTCAAGCGCCGCTTCACGCAGTGTTGCACTCGACATTTCACTATCGGCAGCCAGCAGGCAGGCCAACGACTGCACGGCGATTTTTGCCTGATGCAAAGCCTCGCGAACGGCACCTGGAACATCGACTATTCCAGCAGCGACCGCCACCAACACGTTGCGTGGATAAATCAGCAGCTCATTGGCAGCCGGCGTACGCTCGGCATGACCGACGTGAACGGCCAGCCGCGCTTGCGGGTTTTCCGGTAACTGCGCCTGCACTAACCAAGGCGCCGCCCCTTCGATTCGCACCGACTCGCCGGCGAGCAAATCGGAAACGAAGCGCTTGCCCAGCTCAAGATCACCCAAGGCATAACCGCTGGGTGGATTCAGCAGGCAGGTACCAAAACGCAATTCGCCACTGGTGGTGATCGCCGCTGACACGTCCAGTGCCGCAGCTACCTCCCGCGCGAGCACGTTCACGCCTGCCAAACCACCGAGCAGCGGCACCACGGCGCTTCCATCTTCGGCGACGGCGAGCACGGGTGGCTCGGCCCCCTTCTCCAGCAGCAACGGCGCCAGGGTGCGAATGACGATACCGGCTGCGCACAGGGCGATGATCGGCGTGTCTTGTTGATAAAGCTCACGCAATGTCGCGCCGAACTCGCGGTAGGTGCGATCGGCACCGACGACGCGTTCGTCCAGGCCGTGGATCAAGGCGCCGGGGTACAGTTGTTGAATGCTGCGCGCAGTGGCGAGGCTGCCATTGCCGAGAATGACAATGGCCGGAGCTGGACGAGTCATCAGCCTTGCCACCTTTCACCGGGAACGATGATCAGCGAGAAGTACGGCGACGACATAGGCTCGACCTGATCCAGCGGCACGATCTTCTGGTTGGCCATGGTCGCACGCTCCACATACAGCGCTCGCTCGGCCAATCCGAGTTCTTCCAGCACCTGGCGAACTTTCGGAAAGTTACGGCCCAGCTTCATGATCACCGCCGCATCGGCGTCAGCCAGGCGACGCTTGAGATCCTCGTGGGGCAGCACGCCGGACAGCACCGACAGGCTCTGGTTGCGATACACCAACGGCGCTCCCAGTACCGAAGCGCCGCCGAGCATCGAGCAGACACCCGGCACCACTTCGGCTTCATACCGTTGCGCCAGCCGATCGTGCAGGTACATGTAGGAACCGTAGAAAAACGGATCGCCCTCGCAGATCACTGCCACGTCACGACCCGCATCGAGATGCGCTGCCAGCTCTTCACCGGCGGCATCGTAGAAATCGCTGATCACTTGCTCATAGGACAGCGGTGCCGGCAATGCTTCGGTGGTCACCGGGTACACCAGTGGCAACAAGGTTTGGGCGTCCTGCAAATGCGTTTCGATGATGCCGAAGGCGTTGCCCTTCTTCCCCTTGGCGACGAAGTACGCCACTACCGGCGATTCGCGCAGCAGGCGCAGCGCCTTGACCGTAATCAGTTCCGGGTCACCCGGCCCCACGCCAAGGCCGATCAAACGTCCAGGTTGCTGCATCATTCGATCTCCGTGGCGAGGGCATTGACGGCGGCGGCGGCCATGGCACTACCGCCCAGCCGACCTTGCATGATAACGAACGGCACGCCGCGACTGTCGGCGGCCAGCGCTGCCTTGGATTCGGCGGCGCCAACGAAGCCCACCGGAAAACCAAGGATCAACGCCGGTTTCGGCGCACCGGCGTCGAGCATTTCAAGCAGGTAAAACAGCGCTGTCGGCGCGTTACCGATCACCACGACACTGCCTTCCAGATGAGGACGCCACAGTTCCAGTGCCGCGGCGGAACGGGTGTTGCCCAGTTCACGCGCCAGCTGCGGAACGCTTTCATCACGCAGGGTGCAGATGACCGGGTTGTTCGCTGGCAAACGCGCACGGGTTATGCCCTCGGACACCATCCGCGCATCACACAGAATCGGCGCGCCGGCGGCCAGCGCATCGCGCCCGGCCTTGCCCGCGCCCGTGGAAAACTGCAGGCCATCGATAGCATCGACCATGCCGCAAGCGTGTATCACACGGACTGCGAGTTTTTCCAGATCGGCCGGAATGCGTTCGAGGTTGGCCTCGGCCCGGATGATCGCGAAGGAATTGCGATAGATCTCCTGACCGTCGCGGATGTAATCAAGCATCAAGGGGGCTCCGTGAGCGGGCATCGAGCAAAGCCGCGACCGCTTCAATAGTAAGATTGCGAGCGTGCAGCGCGCCGAAACCTGGCTGCGCGGCATCGCGAAAATAGAGGTCGTAGTGACCAGGGCGTGTCGCCAACAATGTGACGGGCGCCGTGTGTGCGCACGCGCAGGAGCGCGAACAGCCAGACAAGTGAACCTGCACCTGTGCGGATTGATCATGCAGCCGTTCGGCCAGTTGCCGCGCGTCGTCCTTGGTATCCGCCAAGCCTTTGCCGCAACCGGCCGATCCGGTGCAGGCCACCAGATGGGCCAGGGACTGGTCGGCGTCGACCAGATAACCCAATGCCTGCAGTTGTTGACGCAGGGCTGGTGAATCTTCATGGCGAATATTTGGCAGCAACAGGCTTTGCCAAGGGGTCAGGCGCAGGCTGGCATCACCAAACGCCTCGGCCAGATGAGCTGCCCCCTTGAGCATCGTCGGGTTCAGTCGTCCCAGCGCAGGCACCGCACCGACATAGACAAGGCCTTCCTGACGCTGCGGATGACTGCCGATGTGCAATCGCGCACGTGCAGTCGGGCGCTGCCATGACTCCATGGCAAACAAGGGCACGCGCTCGGCCAGCCGTTGCAACAGTGAATCCAGCGAATGCTCAGTCAGCAGATGTCGCATCCGGGTCTGATCCGGCCGTGCAAGTTCGAGAAACAACTCCAGCACCGCCATCACCAACGCATGTCCGTCACGCAGCGATACCGCTGCCAACGGCGCATCGGTGGGGCACCCCGCCAGACCGAAGGCCAGCACAGGCTCGCCCTTTCGATCAGCCGCACTCAGCCAGAGGTCATGGGGATGCTCAAGCATTGCCAAGGCTTCACCGCCATCCAGTTGCACGGCGAATTTGGCCGATAACTCATGGAAGCGCACATGGGTTTGCAAGCTGTCGAGAATTTCTCGGGCCAAGGGCCTGCTGTCGATCAGCATGTGTGGGTCAATGCCGGCGCTGGGGCTGAGCATCAGATTGCGCACATCATCGCCAGCGACGTTGACCGGCCCCAACCCGACGGCCAGCAGACTCTCGATCAACGCGGTGGACTGCTGGCCAATTCCGCGAATTTGCAGATTGGCGCGGTTGGTCGCCTCTATTACGCCACCGGCATATTGTTCGGCGGCATCAGCCACCGCCACAGCCTGATCTGCACGAATAGCCCCGCCGGCAAGTTTGATCCGACAAATACCGCCATCCAGCGCCTGCACGACACGCAACAAACCGGGACAGGCCGATGGGCGCAAGGGACTGGATGTCTGGGGTGAATTCACGGGGATGACCGGCAACGGGACGAAGGGGCGCATTATGCCTGCTTTGTCCGGCGGGATGAAAAAGCTCAAGTGGATTGACGACGAAGCGCGCTCGCTCAAAGGTCAACGGTCGCTTCGCTGGAAGTCTGATACGCGCATCGGCACTTGCGTTTAAAAGACAACTGCACAGCGTATTTAACAGCAAGTAGCAGTTCTTCAAGCCATCGTGATTTTAGCCGCCGGCAGGCTGTTGTACTTTCTCCACCAGGAAAACCACTTCCTCCACTAAAATTTTATTCAAGGACTGAATATGAACAGTAGGAACTTCTCCGGCGTATTGACTGGTCCCACTCTGCTTTCAAGCATTGAGGACATATCACTTGCGGATCATGACGACCTGACCCACTGCACACAGATCGCCACCCAATCCGCCAACACGGCCTGCAGTCGCTTTGTCGATTCGACAAAGTGGCTGAATGAATACATGACGACGCTGAGCTTCCTAGGGTGGTCTGTCTTCCAGGATGCAATCTTTACCCGCACCCGACACGATGTCTTGAGAAGCGTTGCGGATTTCCTGGTCGAGAGCGCCGGGAAGATGCCCGACAGCCGACAAGGTAACGCGATGATCGACACGCTCGACGCACTCAAGCCGGACAAACCCGCGCTGCTCTCTCTGGACCAGGAAAGTCTCCTGGGTCGGCACTTTCAGGTCATTCCCGCCCGCTATGACGCCCAGGGCTTTCTGGAAATTGCGGTGTTCAATCTTGAATTGGTAGCGTCTACCAATGAAAGTAACTTCCTGTACGTCGAATCGGAAAAGCGCTCCGCCACAATCATCCAGCAACGAGCCTATCTCAAACTGGATAAAAGAATGCTTGAAACAAAAAGAACGCTTATTGATAAAAAGCGTCGTGAGATCAGAATGAAGAGATTCGACCTGCTAAAAAACAACCTTTAAGACTACCCGATTAAATCCCCATTATTTTGCAGGGCAGCCATCGCCCTTGAACGCGATTTCATCGACGACGACGGGCGAATGTAACCGACGCCGCGTTATGATGCCCCACCGCGCCGGTCGAGACGGACCTGGCCGCGGAGATGATTGGGCTTTGGTCGATAGAAGAGGAATGGCATGCCCCCTTGGCTGACAGTGGTAGGCATCGGTGAAGACGGCTTCAAGGGGCTGGGCAAGAACGCTCGGCACGCCCTGCTGGGCGCCTCGCGGATCATTGGCGGTCAGCGGCAACTGGATTTGCTGCCGGTGTGTATTCGTGGTGAACGGCAATTGTGGCCCAGCCCGTTTTCGCTGGCGCCGGTGCTGGAGCGCTACGGTGAGCCCGTTTGCGTGCTGGCCAGCGGTGACCCCATGTTCTTTGGTGTGGGCGCCAGCCTCGCTCGGCAAGTACCCAGCAGTGAAATGCTGGTCTTGCCCGCGCCATCTTCTTGCTCACTTGCCGCCGCGCGAATGGGCTGGCCGTTGCAGGATGTGGTGACGCTGTCGGTGGTCGCTCGCCCCATCGCGGCGCTGAATGCGCAGCTGTCCAGTGGCGTTCGTCTGCTGGTGCTGAGCAATGACGGTCAAAGTCCCGCCGCGATCGCGGCACTGTTGCGCGAACGCGGGTTCGGGCCGAGCCGCCTGAGCGTGCTTGAACATTTGGGTGGTGAGGCCGAACGACGCATCGACGGTGCGGCCAACGACTGGGCCGACCCGGTTGTCGCCGACCTGAACCTGATCGCCATAGAATGTATCGCACAAGCAAACGCGCCGCGTCTGTCGCGACTGGCCGGCCTGCCGGACTCCGCCTTCAGGCACGACGGCCAACTGACCAAACGCGATGTGCGCGCCATCACACTCGCTCGACTGGCACCGGTTCCCGGTGAGTTGTTATGGGATGTCGGTGCCGGCAGCGGCTCCATTGGCATTGAATGGATGCGCGCTCATCCCAGTTGCCGGGCGCTGGCCATCGAGGCCGACGAAGGTCGGCAGCTGTTGATCGAGCACAACCGCGACGCACTTGGCGTGCCCGGCTTGCAACTGATTCGCGGCAGTGCTCCGCAGGCCCTGGTGGGACTCGAGCGTCCGGACGCGGTGTTCATCGGCGGCGGCGTCACCCGCGAAGGCGTGCTCGACGCTTGCTGGGCAGCGCTCAAGCCTGGCGGCCGCCTGATTGCCAATGCGGTCACGCTGCAAAGTGAAATGACCCTGATGGCCTGGCGCGAACAGCGCGGGGGCGAGCTGACGCGTATTCATATCGCCCAGGCGCAGCCCCTGGGCGACTTCGACACCTGGCGCCAGGCGTTGCCGATTACCTTGCTGGACGTGGTCAAACCCTTCGATGCGTGACGAAACCGCCGAACAACCCGCACCACTGCGCAGCGGCCTGACCACGGGCAGCTGCGCCACCGCGACCAGCCTGGCGGCGGCTCGCCTGCTGCTCGGTGGCACTTCGGCGGACGCCGTGCACATCGTGCTGCCAAAGGGTAGGCAGGTGCAGATGCGCCTGGAGTTCTGCCGCCTGATCGACGGTGGCGCCGAGGCAGGGACGATCAAGGATGCCGGAGACGATCCCGACGTAACCCATGGCGCGTTGCTCTACTCTCAGGTGTGCCTGCGCAGTGAGCCGGGTATCGGTTTTCATGCCGGGCGTGGTGTTGGTACGGTCACCCGCCCGGGGTTGGTGCTGGGCGTTGGCGAGCCGGCGATCAATCCCGTACCACGCAAGATGATCAGCGATCACCTGACGCTGCTTGCCAACGAGTTCGGCTACCGCGGCGGTTTCGAGGTCACGGTGAATGTCGAGAACGGTGAGGCCCTGGCGCTGAAAACCATGAACCCGCGCCTGGGCATACTCGGCGGCCTGTCGATCCTCGGCACCAGCGGTATTGTCCGGCCGTTTTCCTGCGCGGCCTATATCGCCTCGATCCACCAGGGCATCGACGTGGCCAAGACCAACGGTTATCTGCACATCGCCGCGTGTACCGGCAACGCCAGCGAAGACACCATGCGCAGGGTCTACAACCTGCCGGAAATCGCCCTGATCGAAATGGGCGATTTCGTCGGTGCCGTGCTCAAACACCTGCGCAAGGTCCCGGTTGAAAAACTCAGCCTGTGCGGCGGCTTCGGTAAGATCAGCAAGCTGGCGGCCGGGCACATGGACCTGCACAGTCGGCATTCAAGCATCGATCTGCCGCAACTGGCCGAATGGGCGGCCGCGGTCGGCGCCGATACGGCGCTGCAGCAAGGCATCCGTGAAGCCAATACCAGTCAACAGGCCCTGGCGATGGCCAGCGCCGCCGGCATCGCCCTCGGTGACGCGGTCTGCCAGCACGCCCTGGACTTCGCCCGCAGCGTGGTGCCGGCGCAGGTTCAGGTCGAAGTGTTTGCCATCGATCGCCAGGGCGCAATTGTTGGCCATGCAGGAGCTTTTCAATGAAGCGCATTCTGTTGCTGGGCGGCGTGACCGAGGCGCTGGCCATTGCCCGAACCCTCGGCCCGCAACACATCTATAGCCTGGCGGGTGTCGGTCGAGTGCCGACGGACCTGACCTGCCAGGTTCGGGTCGGCGGCTATGGCGGTGCCGAAGGGCTGGCGCAATTCATACGCGATGAAGGGATTGATCTGCTGCTCGACGCTACCCATCCCTACGCCGCCCGGATCAGTCAAAACGCCGCGACGGCGTCTCGGTTGAGCGCTATCGCCTGCTGGGCGTTGCGACGTCCGGCGTGGCAACCGCAGGCCGGCGATGACTGGCGCGAAGTCAGTGATTGGGCCGAGTTGATCGAAGCGCTGAAACCCTTCCGTCGACCGCTGTTCACCCTGGGTCGCGAGCCCTTGCAACACCTGGATGAAATCCCGCCGGAGCAGTTCTGGACCTTGCGCGCGCTGGACGTTTACCCCGGCAATGATCGTTGCGAAGTGATCGGTGCACGCGGACCGTTCCTGATCGACGAGGAACGCGCCTTGTTCGAACGTCGGCAGATCGACGTGCTGATCAGCAAGAACAGCGGCAGCACCGCCACTGAGCCGAAGCTGGAGGTGGCGCGCGAGCGGGGGGTGCCGGTGCTGGTGTTGAAGCGGCCGGTGTCGCCGGTGGTAGAGCGCGAGTTTGGGTCGGTGGTCGAGGTGTTGCGAGCAATGACAGAACAGGTTTTTATCTGAGAATTGTGAACGCCTTAGTACGTCTTCGCGGGCAAGCCCGCTCCCACAGGTTTTCTGTCTGGCATTGATTATGTGTCCGATGCCGATAATTGTGGGAGCGGGCTTGCCCGCGATGGCGTCATTGATAGCGATGCAAAAGTTAAAGTCTAAAAATCCACCAGCATTTACTTACACCCATTTAAAAGACGACAGACAAGTTTAAGTGACACTGGCATTTCGCTATTCGCAGCTATCATGATGGATATGAGAACTTCGTGCTGCGACACCACACCGCACGCGGTGTTTTTACTTATCGGCCCTGATCAGGCTAAATAGCTGCGCCTGATCGCCCACCCACCGGATTTGTCCCATGTCCCGACAACGGCTCGCAATTGCCTGGATCGCCTGCTTCGCAGTGCTGTTCAACATGCTCGCCATGCCGATGTCCGGAGCGATGGCGCAGACGGCGAAGGCGCCAGCCGAACAAGTGTTGTGGGGCAGTTTCTGCTCGTCCAGCGGCACCCGGATGGTGGCGATCTCCCTGGGCGATATCGAACAAAAAGCCCCGCAAAACGACGATCATTCCAACATGCAACATTGCTGGTGCTGCAGCGGCTCCGCGCCATTGGTGGCGTTGCCTGGACATGAGCCACGGTTGTATTACACGCAGTTCGAAGCGAATCGAAGCCTGCCTCCCGCCGCATTCAATATCCCGACACCCCGCCAGCAATGGCCCAGCCTCAACCCCCGTGCCTCGCCTCTGGTGTGATGACATCTCGCAATTGATCTGCGTTTTGAATCGCCTGGAGAACTGCCATGTTGAACAGACTTATCGTTCTGGCCGCGTTGCTGCTGCCTGCCTGCTTTGCCAATGCCCATGAATACACGCTCGGCGATCTGCAGATCGCTCATCCCTGGTCGCAGGAATTGCCGCCCAATGCGCCGACCATCGCGGCCTATTTCGTGATCCACAATGCAGGCAAGACCGCCGACCGCCTGCTCAGTGTCGACTCGCCGATCTCGGGTGAAGCGCAATTGCATGAGCATGTGATGCAAAACGACCTGATGAAAATGCAGCCGGTACCGAGCGTCGAAATCCCCGCGGGTGGCGATGTCACCTTTGCACCGATGGCCTACCACGTCATGTTGCTGGGGCTGAAAGACCGAAGCCTGCTTAGCGATGGCAAGCGCTTTGCGCTGACCCTGCACTTCGAGAAGTCCGGTGACGTGACGGTCGAAGTGGCGGTGCAGAAGCAGGCGCCCGAGGCCACGCAAAAGCACGCTCACGCTCAATAATCCGCTGAGCTGAGGCCGCCCATGCGCCCGCCAGGCACCAGGTCATCCGCCCACCGTCGTCAGCCCTTGAGCCTGACGCGCGGCAGCTGGATCAGCCTGTTCGCCATGTTGATGATCTTTATCGGCCCACTGATTTCTCAGTCGATGCCGATGGATCAGCGTACCTCCATGCCCCTGGACATGGGCATGAACATGTCGATGGACATGAGCATGGACATGTCGGCGATGGATCACGCCGATCACGCCGCTCAACCAACGGCCGAGCATTGCCCGCCAGCGTCCGGACACCACGCAATCTGGGAAAAATGCGGCTATTGCAGCCTGCTGTTCAATTGCCCGGCGCTCACCGGTGGCGCTGCATTCACAGCGTTCGATACCCCGCCCGCCAACACGTACACCACGCCATCTCCTCGCCAGGGCCATGCCCGGCAAGCCTTCTTCCCCGGCGCCCGCACCCGCGCCCCGCCCGTCGTCGCGTAAACAACCCACCTCAGGTGTCACACGGTCCTCCAGGAGCGACCGTGTCGTTTACGACTGTTCGATGGAAATTGTCATGTCCAGGTTTGCTGCTGTCCCCTGCTTGAGCGCTGCCCAAGCCCCCCTTGCCCCGAACGCATCCAGCATTCGCTTCAGGCACGCCACCGCCCTCCTGTGCGGTGCCTTGCTCGCGCCTTGCGCGCTGGCCGATGAACACGCAGGTCATAGTGAAGAATTGACCCCGACGGTCATCACCGCCATTGCCCCGAACTCGCCACTGACCATCGTCACCAACCCCAGGGAGCCGCGCCAACCCGTGCCAGCCAGCGACGGGTCGGACTATCTGAAAACCATTCCGGGCTTTGCCCAGGTACGCAATGGCGGTACCAACGGCGACCCGGTATTGCGCGGCATGTTTGGCTCGCGCCTGAATATCCTCACCAACGGCGGCATGATGCTCGGCGCGTGCCCCGGTCGGATGGACGCACCGACCTCGTACATCTCCCCAGAAACCTACGACCAGCTGACCGTCATCAAAGGTCCGCAGACCGTGCTTTGGGGACCGGGTGCCTCGGCCGGCACCATCCTGTTCGACCGCGAACCGGAAAATTTCGGCCAGCTCGGCAACCGGGTGAACGCCAGTGTGCTGGCCGGCTCCAATGGCCGCTTTGACAAGCTGGTGGACGCAGCCGCCGGCGGGCCACTGGGTTATGTGCGGGTTATCGGCAACACCGCCCAAGCCGACGACTATAAAGATGGCAACAACGACACCGTGGCATCGCGTTATGACAAATGGAACGGCGACGTTGCGCTCGGCTGGACCCCAGACACCGATACCCTGCTGGAGTTGACCGCTGGCAAGGGTGACGGCGAGGCACGATACGCAGGACGCAGCATGGACGGTTCGCAGTTCAAGCGCGAGAGCCTCGGCCTGCGCTTCGAAAAGTCCAACATCAGCGACGTGCTGGAACAGCTCGAGGCGCAGGTCTACTACAACTACGCCGACCATGTGATGGACAACTACACGCTGCGCACGCCTTCCGGCACCGGGATGATGGCCGGCCCCATGGCCTCCAATGTGGACCGGCGCACCCTCGGCGCGCGAGTCAAGGCCACCTGGCGTTGGGCCGACGTACAGTTGATCAGCGGCATTGATGCGCAGACCAACGAACACCGTCAACGCAGCGCCATGGGCATCGACACCTACAAGGACCAGCCGTACACCAAGGATGCCGACTTCCACAATTACGGAGTGTTCAGCGAACTGACCTGGTACGCCGTCGAGCGTGACCGACTCATTACCGGCGCACGCCTGGACCGCGCTTCGGCCAAGGATTACCGGCAAACCATCGGCTCGGGGATGATGACCCGCCCCAACCCAACCGCCGACGACACGCGTGCCGATACGCTGCCCAGTGGCTTCATTCGCTACGAACACGACCTGGCCGGCAGCCCGACCACACTGTATGCGGGCCTGGGCCACACCCAGCGCTTCCCGGACTACTGGGAACTGTTTTCGCCCAACTCCGGCCCCGCCGGATCGGTGAATGCCTTCGATTCGATCAAGCCTGAGAAAACCACCCAGATCGACTTCGGCCTGCAATACAAAGCCGAAGATCTCGAGGCCTGGGCCTCGGCCTACATCGGCCAGGTGCGTGACTACATCCTGTTCGACTACACGACCGGCATGATGGGGATGACCTCGCAAGCGCAGAACATCGACGCGCGAATCATGGGTGGCGAACTGGGGGCTGCCTACCGGCTCACCGAACACTGGAAAGCCGACGCCACCCTGTCCTACGCCTGGGGCAAGAACAGCAGCGATGGCAATGCCTTGCCACAAATGCCGCCGCTGGACGCCCGCTTCGGCTTGACCTACAGCGAAGACAACTGGAGCGCTGGCGCGCTGTGGAGACTGGTTGCCGCGCAAAACCGTATCGACCTGAACAAAGGCAACGTGGTCGGCAAGGATTTCGACAAGACCCCGGGGTTTGCCGTGTTCTCGCTCAACGGTGCCTATCGGATCAACCAGCACTGGAAGGTCAGCAGCGGTGTCGACAACCTGTTCGGCAAGGCCTACGCCGAACATTTGAACCTGGCCGGCAACGCCGGTTTCGGTTACCCGGCCAATGACCCGCAAGCCATCAAGGAACCGGGGCGCACGCTCTGGACCAGGATTGATATGAGTTTCTAACAACAAAAGTCAAAAGATCGCAGCCCCCTGTAGGAGCTGTCGAGTGAAACGAGGCTGCGATCTTTTTACAGACAAATGATTTCGCCAATGCGGAGCACACGTGATGAAACAGCCCAAAGTGAATTTCTACAACCTGGCCTGGCGCTGGCATTTCTATGCCGGATTGTTCGTTGCGCCATTCATGGTGATGCTAGCCCTGACCGGCACCATTTACCTGTTCAAACCGCAACTCGACTCACTGATGTACAGCAGCCTGATCAACGTCCCAGCCGGACACCACACGGTGCCGGCCGATGACCTGCTCAACCGGGTCAAGGCCGCCTATCCACAAGGCACGATCAAACAATACCTGCCGCCGGTAAACCCCCAGCGCAGTGCCCAGTTTGTCGTGCTCAACGGTGGTAACGAGCTGAATGTGTTCGTCGACCCGTATCACGGTGACATTCTCGGCGAACAAGACGCCAAGAAGAACCTGCAGGCGGTCGCGCGAGCGATTCACGGCGAACTGATGATCGGCACCGTCGGTGACCGACTGGTGGAACTGGCCGCTGGTTGGGGGGTGGTGCTGGTGGTGTCCGGGGTGTTCCTGTGGTGGCCCCGTGGTCAGGCCGCGGGCATTCTCTGGCCTCGCCTGAACAGTCGAGGCCGGGTGTTGTGGCGTGACCTGCATGCCGTCACCGGCTTCTGGGGCGCCTCGTTGCTGCTGGTGATGCTGCTCAGCGGCATGACCTGGACCGGCTTCTGGGGCCAGCAATACGCCGCCGTCTGGAACATCTTTCCGGCGGCAATGTGGGACAACGTGCCAAAGTCCGACGTCGAAGCGCGCAGCCTCAACAGCGCCACCCGCCAGACTGTGCCGTGGGCCATGGAAAATACACCGATGCCGATGTCCGGCGATCACGCCGAACACATGGCCCACGATGCAGCGCCAGCCGGCCCGGCCGCGCCGACCATCAGCCTGCAGGACGTGCAGGACATCGCCGTGCAACGCAAGGTTGAACCGGGCTACAGCATCACGTTCCCGACCACGGCCACCGGCGTGTTCACCATCGCCGTGTTCGCCGATGACCCACGCAACGATGCCACCCTGCATGTCGATCAATACACCGGCGACGTCCTCGCCGACGTCCGCTACGAGCACTACGGCGCCGTCGCCCGCGCCACGGAAATCGGCGTGATGCTGCACGAAGGCAAGATGTTCGGCACGCTCAACCAGATCATTGTCCTGCTGATCTGCCTGATGATTCTGCTCAGTGCGGTCAGCGGCGTGGTGATCTGGTGGAAGCGCCGTCCGCAAGGCAAGCTAGGTGTCCCACCGCTGCGCCACGACCTGCCGAAATGGAAAACCGCGATGGTGATCATGTTCGCCCTGGCGGTGGCGTTTCCGTTGGTGGGTGCTTCATTGGTGGTGGTGTGGGTGTTGGACAAGCTGCTGTTGGCACGCCTCAATCGGCAAGCCGAACCCGACTCCGCCACTTGAGGATACCCGGGCAAGCGTGAAGCCCCTTCGGCGTCAGTCGCTGAAGGGGCACATCGGTGTCCAGCAAAAAACTACAACTCATCCCGGGTGGGTTTGTCGGAGGCGTCGGGCACCTGTTGGCGAGCGATTTTCCAGTCTCGTCCAAGTCGACCCGGCTGGTGCCAGTCAGCTGCCGTTTTGAGCACTCTAAGCACGCCGACGACCGCCAACCTTAGAACAAAGTCTTCGGATGAAACAAAACGACCGGTGAGTAAAAACCGGCCTTCTTCCGGGGTGTGGCTGGGTGCGTATTTGAGCAGCGCACCATGGCGCGTCGAATAGTAGAACGCGTCAATATCAAACCCTTTGGCTTTCAAGGCATGTGTGTGTGCATAGACCGACGCAGCGGATGCATAGTCCACCTCCACCGGGACGGTGGGGATGGCGGTCGACAGGACCATCTCGTGGCTGGCCACCAGCGAATAACCGTCAGGAAAGTGCGGTGCTTTGTTCCTGGGCGTGGTCGATGGGTCGCTCGCGATGCGGAAGATTCGCTGCAGCGCCTCATAGGAGGAAGGCGAATCCACTACTGGTTCCAGGCCGACGTATGAACGGGTCGCGATTTTGCCTAGCACCGCGCTGGCCAGCACCGCTGGCTGCCCACCGACATTCGCCGCTCGAAGGTGAGCATGGCGAGCCGCATCGTCGGGATGGTGAAACACGGGCCCTATAGGCAGGACCGGATTGCTTGCCCAGCGTTCTTCGTCGGAACCAGCAGGCATGCGTGGAACCCAGTCATTGCCCACAATCCCCGGACACGACCAGTAGGGACTTGTCACCAGGACCTCCAGTCGCCCCGCCACCGCCATGCGCCGAATGTAACGGGTCAGGCTGAACTTGCCCTGCTCGATATCGCGCCAGTCATCCTGCGCCTGCGCCAGTGATGCGAACGGATTGTCCCTGAACTCGACCTGCCCGAACTTATCCAGTGTCTCAACGGGATCGAAGGCGTCTAGCTGCAAATGTAACAAGGCACCGTCGGCACAGGAGAAGTAGATCGACCGGTAGCCTTGGGCGGTGTAGGCAACAACACGTGCCAGGTTCACATCCATGGGTGAAAAGAAATGCCGATAATCTTCGTCCGGCAAATTCTGAGGCGCTTGTGCACCACACATGAACATTCCGCTGGAGACGAAGCGGTAAGGTAATGCACCGGGAAAGATACGTTGGTAGTCGAACCTGGCGTTCAGCGCTTCGACGGGCAAGGTTGCCATGAAAGAACCGTCGCGAACATTCCTGAGCAGGAATCCAAAACTCAGCGCGGAACGATTGCCCGCCTGCTCATGAGCGAAGCGCGCGGCATCCTGCTCGCGAATATGCAGGGGACTGTAGGCCGGTTCGGCCACGGCATCCCTGCGACCGCTTGGGCGAATCGCCGTTGCAAATGGCACAAACTCCAACACCGCACGCGGATAGCCCCACAGTCGGCTCCCCACGACCACTTGCAGGTAACCGGACTTGGCCAGTTTGTTTACCCAGTCTGTCGGTGACAACAGGCCCAGATGGATCTGCTCCTTGATCCAGGCCCCATCCAGGTCGCGAGCCGGTTTACCTGATGCACTCAATACCTGGCTCAGGTCGGCGCGGATTCGCTCCCACGTTCCGACTCGATAACGAATGGTCGATCCTTCGGGTGCAAACAAGTACTCGTCGAGCGTTTGTTCCTTGCGGGTGAAAGCCGTGTAGACCACATCAACCGACAACATGTTGAGATAAAGCGTCTTATCAACCGGCGACATGACGACAGGCAGCGCACGCGCTACCCTTGAGCGGTAGCGTCCAACGATCGTGCAGCCCGCCGGAAACTGCCCGGAAGTGACTGACTCATCGGGGAATATCCAATTGATGTCAAAGTCCTCCTGGGGGATTTCGACAGGATCGGTCGCAACAAAGAACCCGTCGGCACGCTTCAGGACCAGGCCGCCGTATGCGCCTGTCTTGCCTTGCGGTATTTGCGAGCGGGCATGCAGCGCAGCGTCATCGGCTGAGAGGAAAACCGGACTCAACGCTCGGCGCTCCAGGTACTGACTGGGTGTCCAGTAGGCGCCGATCACCCCTTTCCTGTCCCAGCACAGACTGGTGCGCATGACTTGCAAGGCGCCGCTGTTCGCGACCACTCTGACGTAGTCGGTCGAAGTGAGCTTGCCGCTGGCCAGGTTACCCTGAATATCTTCCAGGCCCATGTTCGGGACGTCGTTGTCGAACAGCTTGGTGCCCTTGCGCGGGACATATTTGAGCAGCGCCCCATCCTGGGTCGAAAGGTAGAGCGGAATAGGTGTGTTCCCCTCCACTACCGGACGTCTTCTTGAGTTGTAAACCACAACATAAAGATCGCGCGGCACGATGAAGTGCTGGGCCAACCAGCGCCTGGATTCGTCTCGCGCATGCTTGACGCGCTGACGCGAGTAAAAATAGGAATGCGGTATAAATGACTCGGGGTAGATAGTCTCCAGGGTTCTGGACTCGCTGAACAAACTGCGCAATGAATAAAGTTTGTCCCGCACACCACCGACCGGGACCAGTTCGGTGGCGACGTATTCCTCCTTGCCCTGTTGCTTGAGGATGAACCCGAACCAGGTCTGTTCCTCGTCGTGGTGTCCCGCGTCCCTGGAATAGCGATCGAGGGCTGCCTCATCGGCTGACGGGAACACCGCCCCAAAGGACACCCGTTCCGGCACGGTACGTTCCCAGGGGCCGGGGACGCGCTCACCGGTGACTTTACCCCGTGGTCGCCAACGGCCGTTGCTGATGAGGACCTGCAAATCGCCGGCAGCCGCGGCCTCCACGACCAATTGTTCCGGTTTGACGGCCCCCGTCTCGATCCCTCGGGCAAGTTCGCCCGGTGCCAGCGCGGTCCCCAGTTGCCCAAGCAAGCTCAACGTGCGCGGTCCGCCAGGGGTGAAAGCTATCAGGCTGTCCTCGGCCCCCGAAAGATAGGCCGGATAGTCGCTCGCCAGGATGTTGCGCAACTGCGTGACGCTGAACATCAGCAAGCTCGTCGTTGCGTCCTCGACGGACCATTTCAGCTGCGCGACCTTGCCGGCGTCGAGCGTCGAAAGCGCAGGGTGAGAATAGAAGCGACCGTGCAAGACGTGGTCGTCGGGAATCACCTGGTGATGAGAGACGACACTGACGGGCTGCTCTGCCGGTTCGGTTATGACAAATCGCCGATCGCTTCGCTGAAGGATATAGCCGAAATACCCGCTGTCGCGGCGGCGACCGACTCGCTCATGGGCATAACGCGCGGCATCGTCAGCCGACAGGAACTCCCTGGCCAGCACATGCAGTGCAGATCCCGCACCTGCCGTGTAAGGCTGTTGTGATTGTTCATCCATGAAGTGGTACTCCTTTGATTCATTGATAGAGCCCCACTCTTGCACCGGAACACATTGCCCGGGCGGTACATAGTTACTACTTGCCACGCTCGGCACCAGTTGGGCGCATGGCCATGCCCCGCCTGCGCTGTCGTGCTCGTTCACGGTGCAGGCGGAGCACTCGCCGAACGGTTTTCCTCCTCAGGTAAAGCACTTCTGGCGTTAGGCACAGCCTTTGCTAAAGACCCTTCAGTAGTCCGCATCTGCCAACCAAGAAAAATATCCAACGTTCATGGAGATCGCACAATGAAGCGACGCAGTTTGATCAAGGCTTTCACACTCACGGCAAGCATTGCCGCGATGGGCATGACCTGGACTGTCCAGGCCGCCGAGACCATCAAGGTCGGTATCCTGCATTCGTTGTCCGGCACCATGGCGATCTCGGAAACATCGCTCAAGGACATGGCACTGATGACCATCGACGAGATCAACGCCAAGGGCGGCGTGAACGGCAAGATGCTTGAAGCGGTGGTGGTGGACCCGGCGTCGAACTGGCCTCTGTTCGCTGAAAAGGGCCGGCAGCTGCTGACCCAGGACAAGGTCGCCGTGGTATTCGGTTGCTGGACCTCGGTGTCGCGTAAATCGGTGCTGCCGGTGTTCGAAGAGCTCAATGGCCTGCTGTTCTATCCGGTGCAATACGAAGGTGAAGAGATGTCGCCGAACGTGTTCTACACCGGTGCAGCGCCAAACCAGCAGGCGATCCCGGCTGTGGAATACCTGATGAGCGAAGAAGGTGGCAGTGCCAAGCGCTACTTCCTGCTCGGCACCGACTATGTCTACCCGCGGACCACCAACAAGATCCTGCGCTCGTTCCTGCATTCCAAAGGCGTGGCCGACAAGGACATCGAAGAGGTCTACACGCCGTTCGGTCACAGCGACTACCAGACCATCGTCGCTAACATCAAGAAATTCTCGGCGGGTGGCAAGACGGCGGTCATCTCGACGGTCAATGGCGATTCCAACGTGCCGTTCTACAAGGAACTGGCGAACCAGGGACTGAAAGCCACTGACGTGCCGGTCGTGGCCTTCTCGGTGGGCGAAGAAGAACTGCGCGGTATCGACACCAAGCCACTGGTGGGCAACCTCGCAGCATGGAATTACTTTGAGTCGGTGGAGAACCCGGCGAACAAGAAATTCGTCGCCGACTGGAAAGCCTATGCGAAGAAACACAACCTGCCAGGCGCCGATAAAGCCGTGACCAACGACCCGATGGAAGCCACCTACGTCGGCATCCACATGTGGGCGCAGGCCGCCGAAAAAGCCAAGTCCACCGACGTCGACAAGGTTCGCGAAGCGCTGGCCGGCCAGACCTTTGCGGCGCCGTCCGGCTACACCCTGACCATGGACAAGACCAACCACCACCTGCACAAGCCGGTGATGATCGGCGAGATCCAGGCCGACGGTCAGTTCAACGTGGTATGGCAGACCGAAGGGCCGATCCGCGCCCAGCCGTGGAGCCCGTTCATCCCGGGCAACGACAAGAAGCCGGAGTATGCGGTGAAGAGCAACTGAGCCAATGGATGCCGGGCCTGACCGTACAGCTCAGGCCCGGCACAGTTCCCTGTGGGAGCGAGCCTGCTCGCGAAGAGGCCCTGACAGTCGACATTGATGGTGAATGTCAGACCGCTTTCGCGAGCAGGCTCGCTCCCACATTGACCGAGTAAGGCTAACGATATGCCCACTGCCCTTTACCGTTTTATCCTCGCCATCGCACTTTTACTGCCCATGGCCACTTTCGCTGGCGATGCCGAAGACTTCGTTGCCGCCAATCCCGTGCAACAGGCAAAACTGCTGGAAGCCTGGGCGGCGCAACCCGATCCGGTGCGTATCGAGCTGATCCACGCCCTGCAACAAGGGGTGTTGACGGTCGATGGCCAACCGAAAACACTGCGTTTGAATAACCGCCTGCGGGGTCTGATCGACACCGCCCTGGCCAGCCATCAATTGCTCGCCGCCGATGCCAAAACTCGTCTGGGCGCTGCGCAGCAATTGCAGAAAAGCGCCAAACCCGCGCAGCTGAAATTCCTCGACCAGCAACTCGCTGGCGAAAAAGATGAAGGCGTTCACGCCGCACTTAGCCTGGCGCTGGCCAACCTGCAACTGGTGGACACCGACCCGGCCGTGCGCCTCGCTGCGGTGCGCCTGCTCGGGGAAACTGGTGATCCATTGGCCCGCACTCGCCTGGAGAGTCTGCTGGAATCGGGCGTTGAATCCGACCCCAACGTGCGCACGGCTGCCGAAACCAGCCTGGCCCAGGTCAAACGCAAACTGCTGATCGGCGAAATGCTCGGACAGGCCTTCAGCGGGATGTCACTCGGCTCGATCCTGCTCCTCGCCGCCTTGGGACTGGCGATCACCTTCGGCCTGCTCGGCGTGATCAATATGGCCCACGGCGAAATGTTGATGCTCGGAGCGTACTCGACCTACGTCGTGCAACTGATGTTCCAGCGCTTCGCCCCGCAGGCCATCGAGCTCTATCCCTTGATCGCGCTGCCCGTGGCTTTTTTCGTCACCGCCGGGATCGGCATGGCGCTGGAGCGCACGGTCATTCGCCACCTCTACGGCCGCCCGCTGGAAACCCTGCTCGCTACCTGGGGCATCAGCCTGATGCTGATCCAGTTGGTGCGCCTGGTGTTCGGCGCGCAAAACGTCGAGGTGGCCAACCCGGCGTGGTTATCCGGCGGGATTCAAGTGCTGCCCAATCTTGTGCTGCCGTACAACCGAATCGTGATCATCGCGTTCGCGTTGTTTGTGGTGGTACTCACCTGGCTGCTGCTGAACAAGACGCGCCTGGGCCTGAACGTGCGCGCCGTCACCCAGAATCGCAACATGGCGGCCTGCTGCGGCGTGCCCACCGGGCGCGTCGACATGCTCGCCTTCGGTCTCGGCTCGGGCATTGCCGGACTCGGCGGCGTGGCGCTGAGCCAGATCGGCAACGTCGGGCCGGACCTCGGCCAGAGCTACATCATCGACTCGTTCCTGGTGGTGGTGCTCGGCGGTGTCGGGCAACTGGCAGGCAGCGTGTTGGCCGCGTTCGGCCTGGGGATCGCCAACAAGATCCTCGAACCGCAAATCGGTGCCGTGCTCGGCAAGATCCTCATCCTCGCGCTGATCATTCTGTTCATCCAGAAACGTCCGCAAGGCCTCTTCGCACTGAAAGGACGGGTGATCGACTGATGAACCAGCCCCTGATGCTCACTGCCAGCCAAAAGGCCGGTCCCAAAGTCACGATTGCCGTCGGTGCGGTAATCCTTGTTTTACTGTTGGCGTTGCCGTTGCTGTCGTTGTTGTCGCCGGACAGCGTCTTCCATGTCTCGGCCTACACACTGACGTTGGTTGGCAAGATTCTTTGCTACGCCATCGTCGCCCTCGCCCTTGATCTGGTCTGGGGTTATGCCGGCCTGTTGTCCCTCGGCCATGGCCTGTTCTTCGCGCTCGGCGGTTACGCCATGGGCATGTACCTGATGCGCCAGGCCTCGGGCGATGGCTTGCCGGCCTTCATGACGTTCCTGTCGTGGACCGAATTGCCCTGGTACTGGACCGGCACCGAAAGCTTCCTCTGGGCCATGTGCCTGGTGGTGCTGGCCCCGGGATTGCTGGCGTTGGTGTTCGGCTTCTTCGCCTTTCGCTCACGGATCAAGGGCGTGTATTTCTCGATCATGACCCAGGCCCTGACCTTCGCCGGCATGCTCCTGTTTTTCCGCAACGAAACCGGTTTTGGCGGCAACAACGGCTTCACCAACTTCCGCACCATTCTTGGCTTTGGCATCACGGAACCTGGCACCCGTGCGGTGCTGTTTTTCGCCACGGTGCTGTTGCTGGTGGCGAGTCTGTACATCGGTTGGCGCCTGGCGCAGAGCAAGTTTGGCCGAGTGCTGACCGCACTGCGCGACGCGGAAAATCGCTTGATGTTCTGCGGCTATGACCCGCGCGGATTCAAGTTGTTCGTGTGGGTGTTGAGCGCGGTGTTGTGCGGCCTCGCCGGTGCGTTGTACGTGCCGCAGGTGGGCATCATCAACCCGAGTGAAATGTCGCCGACCAACTCGATCGAAGCGGCGGTCTGGGTAGCCCTCGGTGGTCGCGGCACCTTGATCGGCCCATTGCTGGGCGCGGGCGTGGTCAATGGCATGAAGAGCTGGTTCACCGTGGCTTTCCCGGAATACTGGCTGTTTTTCCTTGGCGCGCTGTTCATCATCGTCACCCTGTACCTGCCCAAGGGCGTGATCGGTTTGCTGAAGAAAAGAGGTGAACAATGAGAGTCACTGCAACGGCTGAGTTCATGCTCGAACCGGCGTTTTTTCCGCCCTTGGAACCCAACAGGGACGCGGGCAGCAGCCGTGATGCCATTGGCCTCGGCCAACGTGCCGGAAAAGGCCTGAACACCCGCCACGGCACCATCCTGACCCTGGAAGACATCAGCGTAAGCTTCGATGGCTTCAAGGCGTTGAACAACTTGAACCTGTACATCGGGGTCGGCGAGTTGCGCTGCATCATCGGCCCCAATGGCGCAGGCAAGACCACGCTCATGGACGTGATCACCGGCAAGACCCGCCCCACCCACGGCAAGGCCTGGTTCGGCGAAACCCTGGACCTGACGCAAATGAGCGAAGTACGGATTGCCCAGGCCGGTATCGGCCGAAAGTTCCAGAAACCGACGGTGTTCGAAGCCCTGAGCGTGTTCGAGAACCTGGAGTTGGCGCAAAAAACCGACAAATCGGTGTGGGCCAGTCTGCGGGCGCGCTTGAGCGGTGAGCAGAAAGACCGTATCGCCGAGGTGCTCGACACCATTCGCCTGACCTCCTCCGTCAATCGCCCCGCCGGCTTGCTGTCCCACGGCCAGAAGCAGTTCCTGGAAATCGGCATGTTGTTGATGCAAGACCCGCAATTACTGCTGCTCGACGAGCCGGTGGCCGGCATGACCGACGCGGAAACCGAGTTCACCGCCGAACTCTTCAAGACCCTGGCCGGCAAGCATTCGCTGATGGTGGTGGAACACGACATGGGCTTCGTCGGCTCGATCGCCGACCACGTCACCGTGTTGCACCAGGGCAGCGTGCTGGCCGAAGGGTCGCTGGAACAGGTGCAGGAGAACGAACGGGTGATCGACGTGTATCTCGGTCGCTAGGCTTGATCGTTCCCACGCTCCGCGTGGGAATGCCGCCCGGGACGCTCCGCGTCCCACTGACAATGCAGGGTTCAATTCCTGCGCTAGGGTGACGCGCAGCGTCACGGTATGCATTCCCGCGCAGAGCGTGGGAACGATCACCGGGAGAATTTGAACATGTTGCAAGTGGATAAACTGCACCAGTACTACGGCGGTAGCCACATCCTGCGCGGCCTGACGTTTGACGTGAAGGTCGGTGAAGTTACCTGCCTGCTCGGCCGTAACGGCGTGGGCAAGACTACCCTGCTCAAATGCCTGATGGGGTTGTTGCCGGCCAAGGAAGGCGCGGTCAATTGGGAGGGTAAGCCAATCACCACGTTCAAGCCGCACCAACGGGTGCATGCCGGCATCGCCTACGTACCGCAGGGCCGGGAAATCTTCGGCCGCCTGACCGTGGAGGAAAACCTGCTGATGGGTTTGTCGCGATTCCCAGGCTCCGAGGCCAAGGAGGTCCCGGCGTTCATCTACGAGCTGTTTCCGGTGTTGCTGCAAATGAAGCAACGACGCGGCGGTGATTTGTCCGGTGGCCAACAGCAGCAGCTTGCAATCGGGAGAGCCTTGGCCAGCCGTCCACGGCTGCTGATCCTCGACGAACCCACCGAAGGCATCCAGCCGTCGGTGATCAAGGAGATTGGCGCTGTGATCAAGAAACTCGCGGCGCGCGGCGACATGGCGATTCTGCTGGTAGAGCAGTTCTACGATTTCGCGGCCGAACTGGCCGATCACTACCTGGTGATGTCCCGTGGCGAGATCGTGCAGCAGGGCCGTGGAGAAAACATGGAAGCCGAGGGTGTACGCGGCCTGGTTACGATCTAATCTGTGGCGTCCCGACGATAATCAGAAAATATGAATTTACCTCTTCCTGCTGCCCTGTTTACCCCGAGCTGGCATGCCGAGCTGGAGCTGGGCTACGCCCGATTCGGCGACAACACGCGTCCGGTCCATAGACGGCACAAAGGCCCGCTGCGCGTGCAGAAGCACCTGTATGCAGAAGGCCCCGAGGTGTGCCAGCACATCATTGTGCATCCGCCGGGCGGGATTGCCGGTGGAGACCGGCTGGACATCAGCGCCAGCGTCGGCCACGCGGCGTGGGCACAAATCACCAGTCCCGGCGCCGCCAAGTGGTATCGCGCAGCAGCGCCGGCTTATCAGAAACTCGACCTGAAAGTGGCCCAAGGGGCAACACTGGAGTGGCTGCCGCAAGAGACGATCATCTTCAGCGATGCCCGCGCCGAGCTGAGCACATCCATTGATCTGCAAGGCGATGCCCGGCTGTTCTACTGGGACGTGGTGGCACTGGGTCGCCCGGCCAGTGGCGAACGCTTCGATCTCGGCCACTTCCAGGCACAACTGGATATCCGCCGCGACGGCGAGTTGCTCTGGCATGAACGCCAGCGCATCGTCGGCGGTGACGGGTTGCTCGATTCGCCGATTGGCTTGGACGGGCAACCGGTCTTCGCCACGTTACTGGTGACTGGCGAGATTGATAGCCAATTGCTGGAGCAGTGCCGTTCGCTGCCCAATGACGTGCGCGGGGATTTGACTCAGTTGCCGGGGTTGCTCGTAGCCCGCTGCCTGGCCAGCGAGGCGCTGTTGGCGCGCGGCTGGTTGATTGAATTATGGCGGTTGCTCAGGCCTGCGTTGCTTGGCCGCGAAGCCGTGCCACCGAGAATATGGAGCACCTGAACAGCGCTCCTGCAAAAACCTTTTTAACTGCCGAAACTGGATGTCTACGATGGACCTGACCCCACGTGAAAAAGACAAGCTGCTGATCTTCACCGCCGGCCTCGTCGCCGAGCGGCGTTTGGCCCGCGGCGTGAAACTCAACTACCCGGAAGCCATGGCCTACATCTCCGCCGCTTTGCTCGAAGGCGCCCGCGACGGCCAGACCGTGGCCGAGCTGATGCACTACGGCACCACCCTGCTCAGCCGCGAACAAGTGATGGAAGGCATCCCGGAAATGATCCCGGAGATCCAGGTCGAAGCGACCTTCCCCGACGGCACCAAACTGGTCACCGTCCATCAACCGATCGCTTGAGGCTTCACCATGACCTACACCATTCGCGATGCCGTGCATGCCGACCTGCCGGCCATCCGTGATATCTACAACGATGCGGTGCTCAACACCACGGCGATCTGGAACGAACAGGCGGTCGACCTCGGCAACCGCCAGGCCTGGTTCAGCGCCCGGCAATCCCAGGGGTATCCGATCCTGGTCATCGTCGACAGCGAGAACAACGTGTTGGGCTACGCTTCGTTTGGTGACTGGCGACCGTTCGATGGTTTCCGACATACCGTCGAGCATTCGGTCTACGTGCGTAGTGACCAGCGCGGCAACGGCCTTGGGCCGCAACTGATGGATGCCCTGGTCGAGCGCGCCAGGGCCTGCGGCAAACACGTGATGGTCGCAGCCATCGAAAGCGGCAACGCCGCCTCGATTCGCCTGCATGAGCGCATCGGATTCGTGACCACCGGGCAGATGCCTCAGGTGGGCACCAAGTTCGGTCGCTGGCTGGACCTGACCTTCATGCAACTGACCCTCAATCCTGGCGCGCAGCCTCCGGCCGCCAACAAGGAGTGATACCCGATGAACCCCGCTCAACTGCGACGCGTCAACGTTGAAAGCTTTGCGCACTATCGCCAGGGATTGATTGACCTGCTGCTCGACGCCGTCGGATATGGCGCCAGCGTCGGCTTCATGGCCGACCTCGATGCTACGCAGGCCCGCGCGTATTTCGATGAAGTTCAGGAGAACCTGAACAAGGGCAACGTGTTGTTGTGGGTAGTGGTCAAGGACGAACAAGTGCAGGCCAGCGTACAACTGACCCTATGCCAGAAGGCCAATGGCCTGAACCGCGCCGAGGTGCAGAAATTGCTGGTGCGCGAGCATGCGCGTCGTCGAGGCCTGGGCCAGCAATTGATGACGGCTTTGGAGCAGGCTGCCCTGCAACACAAACGCGGCATGCTCTACCTCGATACCGAGGCAGGCTCCCCGGCTGAAGACTTCTACAAGGCATTGGGCTACACCCGCGTCGGTGAAATCCCCGACTACGCCTGCGACCCAAGCGGCTGCTACAAACCCACCGCCCTCTACTACAAGATTCTCCAGGGAGCCCATTGATGATTCCCGGTGAATACCAGATCCAGTCCGGCGACATCGAACTCAATGTGGGTCGACGGACCCTCAGTTTGAAAGTAGCCAACAGCGGCGACCGTCCGATCCAGGTCGGCTCGCACTACCACTTTTTCGAAACCAACGACGCCCTGACCTTCGACCGCGCCGCCAGTCGCGGCATGCGCCTGAACATCCCCGCCGGCACCGCCGTGCGCTTCGAGCCGGGACAGAGCCGCGAGGTCGAGCTTGTCGATCTGGCCGGGCACCGCCGGGTGTTCGGCTTCGCCGGCAGGATCATGGGTGACCTTGGTTAACCGATCGTTCCCACGCTCTGCGTGGGAATGCATCCCGTGACGCTTCGCGTCACACAAAGCGGACGCAGAGCGTCCATGGCGGCATTCCCACGCAGAGCGTGGGAACGATCAATTTGTGCAAGGAACTGTGATGAAAATTTCCCGTCAAGCCTACGCCGACATGTACGGCCCCACTGTCGGCGACAAGGTTCGCCTGGCCGACACCGAGCTGTGGATCGAAGTGGAAAAGGACTTCACCACTTACGGCGAAGAGGTGAAATTCGGTGGCGGTAAAGTGATCCGCGATGGTCAAGGCCAGAGCCAGCTGCTCGCCGCCGAGGTCGTCGACACCCTGATCACCAATGCACTGATCATCGACCACTGGGGCATCGTCAAGGCCGATGTCGGCCTCAAGGACGGTCGCATTGCCGCCATCGGCAAGGCCGGCAACCCGGACGTGCAACCCAACGTGACCATCGCCATCGGTGCCAGCACCGAAGTCATTGCCGGTGAAGGCATGATCCTTACCGCCGGTGGCATCGATACCCACATCCACTTCATCTGCCCACAGCAGATCGAAGAAGCGCTGATGAGCGGTGTCACCACCATGATCGGCGGCGGCACCGGACCGGCCACCGGCACCAATGCCACGACCTGCACCTCCGGGCCGTGGCACCTGGCGCGCATGCTCCAGGCCGCCGACGCCTTCCCGATGAACATCGGCTTGACCGGCAAGGGCAACGCGAGCCTGCCCGAGCCGCTGATCGAACAGGTCAAGGCCGGCGCCATTGGCCTCAAGCTCCACGAAGACTGGGGCACCACCCCGGCGAGCATCGACAACTGCCTCACCGTCGCCGACCAGTACGACGTACAAGTGGCCATTCACACCGACACCCTCAACGAATCGGGCTTCGTCGAAACCACCTTGGCCGCGTTCAAGGGCCGCACCATCCACACCTACCACACCGAGGGCGCCGGTGGCGGCCATGCCCCGGACATTATCAAGGCCTGCGGCTCCGCCAACGTTCTGCCGAGCTCGACCAACCCGACCCGACCGTTCACCCGTAACACCATCGACGAACATCTCGACATGCTGATGGTCTGTCACCACCTGGACCCGAGCATTGCCGAAGACGTAGCCTTCGCCGAAAGCCGAATCCGCCGCGAGACCATCGCTGCCGAGGACATCCTTCACGATCTCGGCGCATTCTCGATGATCAGCTCCGACAGCCAGGCCATGGGCCGCGTCGGTGAAGTGATCACGCGCACTTGGCAAACCGCCGACAAGATGAAAAAGCAACGCGGCCCGCTGCCCCAGGACGGCGAAGGCAACGACAACTTCCGCGCCAAACGCTACATTGCCAAGTACACCATCAACCCGGCAATCACCCATGGCATCAGCCATGAAGTGGGCTCGATCGAAGTGGGCAAATGGGCGGACCTGGTGCTATGGCGACCCGCGTTCTTCGGGGTCAAACCAACGCTGATCCTCAAGGGGGGTGCCATCGCGGCCAGCCTGATGGGCGATGCCAACGCGTCGATACCGACACCTCAACCGGTACATTACCGTCCGATGTTTGCCAGCTACGGAGGTTCGCTGCATGCCACCAGCCTGACGTTTATCAGCCAGGCGGCGCAGGAGGGAGGTCTTCCCGAGGCGCTGGGTTTGAAGAAGAAAATCGCTGTGGTCAAAGGTTGCCGCGAGGTGCAGAAAACCGACTTGATCCACAACGACTATCTGCCGGACATCGAGGTCGACCCGCAGACGTATCAGGTCAAGGCTGACGGCGTTTTACTGTGGTGTGAACCGGCGGATGTGCTGCCGATGGCCCAGCGCTATTTTCTCTTCTGACCGGTATGCCGGCACGAAGGTCGTCAGTCTTCGTGCCGGCCTGACAGTCAAGGCTGCACGGTGAAGGGGATTTCCACCCGCTGCAGTTTTGCCCGGTCCATCGCCTGCTGGGTCAATGTCTTGAGCAACGTCTGTTTGCGGTCGTTGAGCACGTTCATCTCGGCTTCATACTCCTGGCCGGTCATGACGCGACCGGGAGCGAACTCGCTTTCCGGTTTGCCAAGCTCTGCGCCGAGCACCCTGATCTCTTCTTTCAACTGCGCTTTTTCCTCCACGGACAGCGACTCGGTCGCCCGCCTTTCCAACGCCATGTAGAACTCGGTCGTCGCATCGAGTTGACGCCTGATGGCCTTGAACTCACTGCGGTGGGAACCCTGAATGTAAGATTCCCAGAAGGGCTGCTCGCTGATCGAATCGCGCAGCAAATCGCCCTCTTCCAGCGCCAGCACGCGTGTATACGCATCTTCGATCATCTGCGCGGTGACGCCCGAATGCGCTCTGAACTGCAAGTCCCGCGATTGCCACGGCAAATCCAGTCGGTCGGCAAGGTCTGTCATATAGGCCAGGTGAGTCTCGATTTCATCGATCGATCCGCTGGCATCCCCTTGCTCGTCAATCCGCATGAAATCCTCGCCACCCTCCAGTCGCCTGGCAATTTCCTTGTGGGCGATCCGGCTCAATTCATCCAGGCGGGATTTACCCCTGGCCAGCAACACCAGTTCGGCTTCGACCAGACTCGGGTTGGCCAGCTCGTAGGCTTCGTGAATCAGCACTTCAAGGCCCATGGTATTGAACAGCGACGCCCCGCCGTCGACGCAGTTGACCGGCTCGCGCGCCAGCTTGAAAAGCTCGTTGCGCAGTTCGCTGTTCTTTTCCATGGCTTCCAGCATCCGCCAGAGCTTGGCGGTCATATCCAGCCTGAAGGCCCGGTCATTTTTAAAGTGACTCGATTGGGTAAGCCGTCTGACGTGATCAAAAAACGGCACTGAACCGATCTCATCTTCCACCTCGTTCCAGATGGGCTGCCGGTCTACCCATTGTGCTCGCGTCATGCCTTCCTCCCAGTCGAGACTGTCACGCACGCCACGGGACGGATAAGGCCGGTCAGGGTCCAGGCCAACGGAGCGAATGTAGTCTCTGAGCTGCTCCAGGTTCGCCTCCGACAGCCACTGTGGCTCACGACTGATCAACGTTCTGGCGAGCAGCTCGGCGTCTACGGAACCGGGCACCACCTGAGGCACATCGGTGATGACATTGCGCTGCAGGTCCAGATAGAAGTGCCGTAAACGCTGCACGGAAAACAGGCCGTTGGGCCAGGTATTGATCCCGGTGTCCGACAGAATCAAGGTGTGCAGCATGGGCATACGACCGATGTCTGGCATCTGGCCCAGGGGATTGCCGCGCAGATCCACGGATTCGAGCTGAATGAGATCACGTAGGTCGTCAACCGCCTCTACCGTCAATACGACCCGGTTGTTGGCCAGGTACAGTTCGGTCAGAAATCGCATTCGCCCCACAGCGGCTGGCAGACGGGTCAACCCATTGTTGTTCATGTTCAAGGAGCGCAACCTGGGGAAATGGTCGAGGAACGCGGCGCTGTCGTCAGTCAGGCCGGTAGCTGGCAACTTCAGCCGGGTGACATGCTCGAAGTTGGCTTCCAGCTTCGGCATCGTCTCCAGGTGCCAGCCCATGGGGATGTCGCTCAGATCGAGCACCCAGCCTCGCGGATTTCCCAGGGCATCCAGCTCCCGCGGGCCGGTGCGTTGCCAGCAGTTTCTGATAGCCCTGTAGACACTGTTTCGCGACTGCCATTGTGAAACGCCTTCCGGGCTGAGGCTGAATGAGTCGAGGGGTGAATCCAGCCAGCGCCGAAAGCTGCTGTTGAGATGGTTGAACTCGGCTTCGAGAGCCCCTGCCCGCTCCTCGGGCGTAGACCCGCTGTCGCTGTGCTCCAGAAAGGTCTGGATATCGGTTTCGCTCCAGCCGGGGCGAAGCGACTGCACGCGCTCCTGCTCGGTCAGTTGACCGGCGACGCGTCGAAGCTGGGAAAAGCCCTCCATGCCGCCACGCAGCTTCATGGTTTGCGGGTCGTACTGCGGTTTTCGCAGAGGATTGTCCACCAGGCTGGGCCTGAAACTGTCGTGGTTCAGTGGAGAGCGTTGAACGGCTTGCCTGAGGGTTTGCCATTGATTGATCTGGTAACCCAGTGCATCGCGCTCTGCATTGGGCAAGGCATGCAGGACAGCGGCAAAAAGGTTGTCGGGCCCATGCAGTTCCCGGTCGTCTTCGTCGCGCGCCTCATACAAGCCGTCTTCGTTCTTGATCAGCACCTTGCGGATCGGCGCGTCAACCGCACCGATGCTGCCATCGAGCGCGCCTGTGATGGCGCGGTTACGCACTTCGATACGCACCTCTTTGGACCAGCCTGGCAGCGACTCAAGGGTTCGCAGCAGCAGCCGCCCGGTGTCCGGGTTGTGCAGTTCTTCGAGAAACAACCCCTCATAAGCGCGGTTAAGCCGCACCTCCAGCAACGCCGCACGGGCCTGCTGCCGCAGATGCAACGAAACGCGCACGCGTTCGGCCATTACCGACAGTTCCTCTGGCGGGGCGCCCGCGAGCAATTCTCTGGCGACACTGGTCGGCAGCTGCGGGAACGCGTCTTGAAGCCAGACCACGTCAGGATCGGTCTCGACCTCTGCGTGCCTGTAGAACGACTCGACAAGGCGTTTTTTCTGCGCCTCTGCGTGCAGGGCCAGGCGCTCCTGCAGCGCATCGATGCGTACCTGCCTGTCTGTGCCGATATCGCGCCCGAGTATTTGCCGGATCTCCTCTTCGCTGAAAGCGTCCAGCACACGATCAGCCAATTTGCCGGCCTTCAGTTCAGCAAAGGTCACCTTCACTCGGTGTGCGGGCACAGCGTCCTGATTGCCGTGCACAATGGAATCGCCCCACAACTCCGGCCCGCGAAAAAGCTCGATAGCCTTGTAATCAGGCCACCGTCGAAACTCTGTCATCAAGGGTGGCAGGTGATCCGCCCATTGCTGCGCGACTTGATTGAGGCGTATCTGGTCCACCAGCTTATTTACATCGGCATAGGCCTTGAAACGCTTGAGGGTGTCGGCCAACAACGCCGGTGATGGCTGTGTGTCCACTTGCAGCTTACGCAGCACATCCTCTCTGACACCGCTGGCGATACGGATCTGTTCCAGTGTTTCATCGGAGAATGCATCGACAGAAGGGCCCAGGCGCCGCATCAGACTGGTTTTATCCCACTCGAGTGGACGATCGAGTTCGGTATGCCAGGCACCGGCACTGTTATGTTCCACCCTTGGTTGATAGGCCGTCGGCCGGGACGGGTGCCTGAGGCGTGGTTGTCCGGTCTGCGCGTTTTCCGTTACCTCAAAATGCTTGTCACCCAGCACCAGGATGTCCCGATCGTCATGTCGATGAAGTCCCCGATCGTTGGGTTTCGAGTCTTTGGGCAAAACCACTTTATGGTCGTAGGGAGCCAGGTCTGGATTCCACAGGCGGGCGTTGCCATCGGGCAACTCGACCTTTTTCAGTTGGTCGATGAAGGGGGACGCCTTGACCGCCACCGGCCCCCCGCCGGGCAACACATGCCCGGCTCCCATGAGGGCCAGTTGGGCGAAGTTGATCAGTACCCCGGTGATATGCGCCGAGGCCTCTTCCTTGTCGCCTTTGCTCCAGTCTTCGATGCCCTCCAGGGTCTCAAGCATCATTTGGCCAACCATCACCGCCAGCACGGCTTCTCCTAATCCCGGAACCAGCATGGCGCCGAAGTTGAAGACGTTCCAACCGATGTTCAGATAACTGGTCAGGCGTTTCCAGCGCTCAGTGGCGTCTTCATCGCCAGTGGGTACGGCGATGTGTCGCGCATCGGCAATCGCCTTGTCTCGGCGCCAGAGACAGAACTGTTGCCAGAAATCACCCTCGATCACGTTGCTGATCGGTTCGGCATCAGGGTTCTCGACCGCGGTCTCGCGCCACCACGGGCCCATGTCCAGAGGCTCGCGCTGCCTCCAGGTGAACCTGGTAAAGCGCTCGTTGACGCGTGCGAAGAAGCGCCCCTTATCTTTGTGCGGCACGAACCGACTGAAAAACGCCTGGTACTGCGTAGAACGCAACTGGCTCGTCAGGGCCTTCATGAAGTCGGTGAACGAGGCGTATTGCTTGAGGGGATGATCCGGGTCATCGGGGATGTAGGCGATCAATGTGCCGTCCAGACGACTTTGTTCATGGATATCGTTTCGACGAAGCATTTCCTCGACCACACCGGTCGGGCCATTGGCAAAAAAGGCCTGGAGTATCTTGAACTGGTCAAATTCCTGCCCCGGCAAGACCGCCAGGCGGCGAGACCAGTCCAGCAGGACTTGCAAGTGTTCTGGCAGCAGTTGGTCGATTGCTTCTTTTATTTTCGAAGGGTCGGCCACTGCACTGAACAGGACGATACCTGTCAGCCGCGTGCCTAACAGTGAAAGCCGATGCGCCTTTAATGGACGGTTTTTATACAGGATGTTTTCCTGGCCATCGCGCACTTCTCTCAATACGCCGTAGGCATGGGAATCCAGGTCGTTTTTCAATAACGCGATGAGCATGGCCTCATTGAAAGCCGCCTTCTCATGGGCCATGTAGTCCTGCTCAAGTCTTTCGCGCACTGCGTTGTCAGCGGGTACCAACAACGACCTGATATGTTGCTGATATTGCGCGCCGATATCGAGTTTGCGACATAACGTGGCAAATTTTTCGACAGTTAATTCATCGCGCTGGAGTTCCCCCTCAGCGTCTTTGACAAAAATACCGGATCCGTCGCTAAAAGCGCCATGCACTGTTTCGGACGGCTCGAAGTTATGCAGCGAGGCCTCCAGCAGGGTCGATTGCCTTACCCGACTGGCCTGGGTATCGATGCCGAACCCCAATGGGGCGGGAACATAGAGACGCAACGAGGTCGTATCGACGTCCAACTCGATATTCAACTCATCCTTGATGGCCTTAGCCAGTAAGGGTTTGGCGAAATCCTTGATGTCCGTTTGCAGCTTATCGACCCTGTCAGAAACAGCATCTTGCAGACGACAGCGCTCCTCTATGAGCTCGTGCAAATATCGACGATCAATCTGCGAAGCCTGGATGTACCAATCCGGAAAAACAGGATTGAGCGACATTATCGATTTCAGTCCTGAAACAGACGCATTTTTAATCAGCGCCGGAATATGTTCCGCGAAATAATTCGCATGAATGTTGTCGGTCAAACCCGCCACCTTCGGAACAGAATCCGATATGGCGCCTACTGATGCTGCAGTCATTTTCGCAATTCCCTATGCGATGAACAGAACACTCAGCTTATTCATCCTCACCAATAACAAAAGCTTAAAAAACTGTTGGGAAGCAGGCGAAAAAGCCGAATCAACATTGAACTTGAGAACAGGAAACATAATTAATTACCACCCTTCTGCCCCCGGGAGGTGATCCGGATTCCCAGCGGTAGTTTTTACCCCAGGGTTAAAAAGGCTAAGATCACCCGATCATTCAAGCAGGAACCTGGTCATGCGCCTCCCCGAATTCATCAGGCAACACGTGGACCGTATCGTCGATGAATGGGAGAAGTTCGCCAGAACCATCACCCCGGCCGCCGAAAACATGGATCGAACAGCCTTGCGCGACCATGCCAGGGAGATTCTGCTGGCAGCCGCTCGGGACATGAGCAAACCCCAGTCCGCCAGCGAACAACTGGCCAAGGCCAGGGGCGAAGGCCCGGAGAAAACCCCGAGCCTGGACGAAGCCGGTGCCAGCCATGGTGAATTGCGCCATACGGTAGGTTTCGACCTGGTGCAGATGACCAGCGAATTCCGCCATTTGCGGGCCTGCGTGATTCGCCTGTGGGTCGACAGCCTGGAGTCGCCGGACCTGGCCTACTTCCAGGACATGGTCCGCTTCAATGAAGCCATCGACGAAGCACTCGCAGAATCCACGTCGGCCTACGCCGAACAGATGAACCGCTCACGAGATATCTTCCTGGCGATACTCGGACACGATCTGCGCGCGCCGCTGCAAGCGATGAGCATGTCGACCGAATTGCTGATGCGTAAAACCACCCTGGACGGCGATGCGTTGGCCTGCGCGAACAACATCAAGCGCAGCGCTCGACACATGGCGGTGATGGTTAGCGACTTGCTGGAGTTGGTACGCAGTCGCCTGGGTAAGAGCCTGCCGATTGAACCGAAACCCATGGACCTTGCCGATGCCGCACACGCGGCGATTGCCGAAGCCTGCGCCGGCAACCCGGAGTGCGATCCGACGGTCAGGGTGGAAGGTGACACTCGAGGCGTCTGGGATGCCGGACGGCTGGGTCAGTTACTGCAAAACCTGATCGGCAACGCACTGCAGCATGGCCTCAACAAACGCGATGTGACAGTGACTCTCCATGGTGAATCCGACACGGTTCGCCTGACGGTCCATAACTACGGAACGCCGATTTCCGCGAATGCTATCGGCACGATCTTCGATCCGCTGGTGCGAAGCGCAGAGGAAGAACTGGGCCAGCCATCGACCAGCCTCGGCTTGGGGTTGTTTATCGTCAAGGAAGTGGTGGATGCCCACGCCGGCACGATCGAAGTGAGTTCAAACGAAACCGATGGCACCCTGTTTACGGTGGTGTTGCCGCGCAATTGCTTGCAGGCGCCGTCTGCGCCAGCGTCTACTCCACCACCAACCGACCCAGCCGTTGCCTGAGCATCCGGTTCTCGGCGCGCAGCTGCTGAACCTCTTCCAGCAAGTCCAGCGCCAACGCAACCCCTTCCCACTCCAGCTCCAGATCGCGCCGCAGCTTGGCGGCGCGTTTGGCCAGGGTCAGTTCGTAATCGGTGAAACGCCAATCCTTGGGCTGCCCTCCCTGAGGTTCGAGGATGCCGTGTTCGACGATTTCGATCACGTAGACGTCCGACAGGTCGGTCGCCTCACAGAATTCTGCCAAGTCCAGTTGAACGGTCAGGGGGCTGCTCATGATGGGCTACTCCGTCGCTGGGTTCAGAAATTTTCTCGTGGATTGAAGGCGGCTTTTTTCGCCAGTTCCTGCCATAGCGCCTTGACTTCATCGTCTGTGGCCTTGGGCATTACGGCCTTGAACTGGATGAACAGATAACCGCGTTCACCCGCCTTGTTCATCAGGCCATGGCCCTTGGCACGCATGCGTTGGCCGTTCTGGCTGCCTGCAGGGACCTTGAGGTTGATCTTGCCGGTCAGGGTCGGCACGGCGACTTCGGTGCCCAATGCCAGTTCCCACGGTGCCAGCGGCAGCGTGATGATCAGGTTCTCGCCTTCGACGTCGAATTTCGGGTGTGGCGCAAAACGAATGATCAGGTACAGGTCGCCATTGGCTCCGCCGCCAACACCAGGAGCACCCTGGCCCTTCAGGCGAATGCGCTCGCCATCGGCCACGCCCGCCGGGATCTTCACGTTCAGGCTTTTGCTGGTGTTGCTCACATGTTGACCAGCCGCGTTGTATTGCGGCACCTGAAAGGTAACCTTCTTCGACTCGGTCGACAGGGTTTCTTCCAGAAAAACTCCCAGTTCCATTTCCACGTCTTGCCCTCGACGTCCGGTGCTGCGACGCGAATGTTCGCCACCGCCGAAACCGGGGCCGCGATTACCGAAGATCGAACTGAAGAAGTCCGAGAAATCGCCAGTGTCCTGGCCACCGCCAAAGCCGCCACGGCTCTGCCAGCCCGGTGGTCCCTGGAATGGTTGGCCATGCTGGCCATAACGGCGCAATTCGTCGTATTCGGCGCGTTTGTCAGCACTTTTCAGCGCTTCATAGGCTTCAGAGGCGTCCTTGAACTTGGCCTCGGCGTCCTTTTCCTTGCTGACGTCAGGGTGGTATTTGCGCGCCAGCTTGCGATAGGCGGCCTTGATCGCCTTGTCGTCCGCCGTCGGTTCCACACCGAGAATCTTGTAATAGTCTTTGAAGTCCATCGCGGGAATCACCATCCGTTATCGAAATCGCGCCACCTGCCACAGCATGCGCCTGTTTGCAGCATAGACGTTGACCGATCTCAAGGTTGTGACCGGGCAGCGCGTGAGAAGTTTATCGGCAGCAGGCGGTGCGACTTTCGAGCGCTACGCGGCTACCGGCTTGATGCAGGGTAGTTTGGGGGTCACGGGCCATCTTTCAAGACATTGTTTCCAGGAATTAGCAGATAGTCGGCCTTCGAATCTGTCGCGCACTGACATACACTGCGCGGCCGTTTTTTAACCGGAACCGCAAAGACATGAACAACGCATCTCCAGCCCGTGCCGTGGGCATCGACTTTGGCACGTCCAACTCCACCGTCGGTTGGCTGCGCCCTGGCATGGAAACGCTGATTGCGCTGGAGGATGACAAGATCACCTTGCCCTCAGTGGTCTTCTTCAACATCGAAGAGCGTCGCCCGGTGTACGGCCGGTTGGCGCTGCACGAGTACCTGGAAGGTTACGAAGGCCGGTTGATGCGCTCGCTCAAGAGCCTGCTGGGCTCCAAGCTGATCAAGCACGACACCAGTGTTCTTGGCACGGCGATGCCTTTCAAGGACCTGCTGGGCCTGTTCATCGGTCAGCTCAAGAGCCGTGCCGAAGCCGCCGCCGGTCGGGAATTCGAAGAAGTGGTGCTTGGCCGTCCGGTGTTTTTTGTCGACGATGACCCAATGGCCGACAAAGAGGCCGAAGACACCCTGGTGGACGTGGCGCGCAAGATCGGCTTCAAGGAAGTCTCGTTCCAGTTCGAACCGATTGCCGCCGCGTTCGACTACGAGTCGACCATCGAGAAGGAAGAGCTGGTACTGATCGTCGACATCGGCGGTGGTACCTCCGATTTCTCGCTGGTGCGCCTGTCGCCGCAGCGTCGAGGTATGGATAACCGTCAGGATGACATTCTCGCCACGGGCGGCGTGCACATCGGCGGGACCGACTTCGACAAGCAATTGAGCTTGCAAGGCCTGATGCCGCTGTTCGGCTATGGCAGCCGGATGAAAAGCGGCGCCTACATGCCGACCAGCCATCACATGAACCTGGCGACCTGGCACACCATCAACTCGGTGTATTCGCAGAAGTCGCAACTGGCTCTGGGCAGCATGCGCTACGACATCGAGGACACCGGTGGTATCGACCGCCTGTTCAAACTGATCGAACAGCGCGCCGGGCACTGGCTGGCCATGGAGGTGGAAGAAACCAAGATCCAATTGACCCACGCCGACCACCGCCACGTGCCGCTGGACCGTATCGAAGCCGGCTTGAGCGTGGAGCTGAGCCGTGCACTGTTCGAATCGGCCATCGATAACCTGCTGGAGCGCGTGCGCAATAGCGTCACCCAGTTGCTGACCCAGGCCGACGTGCGGGTCGATCAGGTGGACACGGTGTTCTTCACCGGGGGGTCGAGTGGTATTCCAGCCCTGCGCAACAGCGTTTCGGCGATGTTGCCGAATGCGCGGCATGTGGAAGGGAATATCTTTGGCAGCATCGGCAGTGGTCTGGCGATTGAAGCGGCCAAGCGTTACGGGTCGATGGACTGATTCAGAACCCCTCGCCACAATTTGATCTGCTTCAAACCATCCCCACCTGCTTCAGCTCACTCTTCAGGTACGCGTAATAAATCGGCCCTGCCACCACCCCCGGCAGGCCGAACGCGGCTTCGAACACCAGCATTGCCAGGAGCAACTCCCACGACTTGGCACTGATCTGCCCGCCGACGATCCGCGCATTGAGAAAATACTCGAGCTTGTGGATGACAATCAGGTAACCCAGCGCGGCCAGCGCCACCCAAATCGACAGCGACAGGCCGACAATCGTGATCAGGGTGTTCGACATCAGGTTACCGATCACCGGCAACAGGCCAAGCAGGAAGGTCAGCACGATCAGGGTCTTGGTCAGGGGCAGCTTGATGCCGAACATCGGCAGCACCACCGCCAGGAATATCCCGGTAAAGAACGTGTTGAGCAGGGAAATCTTGATCTGGGCGAACACGATGTTGCGAAACGCCTGGACCAGCAAGTGCAGGCGATCGAACAGGGCGGCGGCCAATGGCTTGCGTTTGGTCAGGTCAGGTATTCGCTGCAGGGCAATGATCGCCCCCAGCACCATGCCGATCAGCAACGTCACAAACATGTGCGCCGCATCCTTGCCTACCAGCTGCAAGTCGCTGAGGTGCTTGCTCATCCATTCGCCAATTGCCACGCGAAACTCGGCGGCACTGGCGGGCAGATAGGCATCGATGAACGGCGGCAATTGCCCGCGTGCGCGATCGACCACCCCCATGAACTTGTCCAGGGAAGCACCGGGATTTTCCGCTTCATGCAGCAGAAAGCTGATGGCTCCGGCGAAAATCAGCGTCAGGACGCTAACCACCAATGTCCCCAGCAATGCCACCGCCAGCCACCGCGCACGCCGGCCTTCGATCAGGCGCTGCAATTGCGGGGTGAGCATGTTGACCAGTTCGAACACCAGCAACCCGGCCAGCAGGCTGGGCAGCAACCGCAGCGGGAGCACCAGCAGCAGCCCACCAAAAATGATGATCCAACTAATGACCAGCAAAACATGACGTTGGGAAAACGTTGGCATACAGCCTCAAAACGAACGGCGTAGAAGGATTGGCAGTCTGCCAGCGATCCGATGGCAGCACTAGGGATTGTGCATACCTGTATGGACCCGCGTCGAGGCAAACCCAGGACTGGTTCACCGGCGAAGGCATCCTGCCTGCCAGATCACGTCGTACGTTTCCGGCAAACCTTGCTTCTACAGGGGAGTGTCTATTTTTTCTTCAGGCAATCGCTCATGAACGCCTTGCGCTCATCGCCCTTGAGGGCCTTGGTTGCCGCATCGGCATTGCAGGTTTTCATTTTCTCCTGCTGAGGCGTCAAGACCTTGCCGGCATCATTGGCTGCCGGAGTCGCCTTGAGGCAATTGCTCATGAAGGCCTTGCGCTCATCGCCCTTGAGGCTTTTGGCGGTAGCGTCGGCGTTACAGCTGGTCATCTTGTTCTGTTGTTCAGTGGCGGCGAAGCCTTGGGAACACAACAGCAAACCGATCATCAACAAAGGGACTCGCAACATCTTCATGGCGTTTGCTCCTTGTTGCCGCCCCGAGCGGCGCGGCCTCAAGGCCAGTGTAGACAAGAGCTGTTACACCTTCACCCGCCAGTGCTCAATCAGCGTCCGCCTGCTCAGGCAGAAGACCTTTGAATGCGTTCAAGTAGCGGTTGTAAGCATCAACCCGATTTTCGATTACCGACGCGGGCAACCGCTCGAACGAAACCGGAGTACCGCCTTCGACACGGTAGGTCAGGCCCAACTCATTCACTGACGTCCACTGGGCAAAGGCTCCTGTTTTATAGAGCTTGTTGATTTTTATCTGCCTGAACGTGTTCGGCTCGGAAACAGCGGGTAACGGCGTCGGACCGGGCGGGATGTCATTGACAAACGCGTATTCGGCGATGGCCGGACCGGGCTCCAGTGTCTGCATTGGCGGCATTTCAAACTCGAAGCAGCCCTTGCTGGCCAGATGCGCCGAAGGGAATTCCGGCCAGGAATCGGCGACGACCAGTGCTTCGGGATTGCTCAAGTCATCGCCAATGACCACATATTGATGGTCAAGCTCGGTGGCCTTGACGATGTGAATACTGGAGGTCCGGGGCTGGCTGGCAAGTATCGAAAACGTCACCTTGGAGTTTTCCGAGCAATTACCGCCCTTGATCTCAATGGCTTTACGCGCGGCTTCAGCGACAGTCAGCTTCGCGGTGAAACCGCCTTCCTGCAGGTTCATCTCCCGCAGCCCCTTGATCTTCGCTATTGCCGAACCACCCTTCTCCCACATGCTCGGCAATTGGTTGCCGGATAATGGGATGAGCTCCTTGGCGCGGCAGATAGCCTGTTGCGCCAACTTCAAGTCGCCCATGGTTCGCGGCGAAACCTGGATCGGTTCGTCGGACGTCGCTACGTTTTTCGACAGTTGGTTGCCATAGCTTCGCAAGTCCGCCAGTTTCGGGGTTAGCGCTTGCGCGCTTTGCTGAACCGAACGCAACAGCGCCTGATACTCGTCGGCCCGTCCGGTGCGCTCCAGATTTCTCGCATTCATGGCCAGGTTGCGCCTGGATTCTTGCAGCGGGATCAGGCCCTCCCGGGTGAACATCTGCTCGATCAATGGCGTGAATTGCTCGTCCGTCATCAGCTTTTCCAGGTCCGGCAAGGCTTCGATGCTCTGCACCACGTTGGCATTGGCTTGTGCGTCCCCGGCTGTGTTGGCCTCGAATAACGCCTGCCACAATGAATGAAAGTATTCATCAGGAAAGGTGTCGTGCATCAGCTTCAAGCCACGCAAGTAGTCATACCTGTCGAACGCCGAAACGGAAGGATGAAAGGCTCCCACGACGAGTTCCGGATACAGATCCGCGACCTCCTGCAACGTGGCGGCCTCGCCTTCTCCAGTCGGAGCGCCGCCACGCAGGCGCATGACCCGGGGGTCGAAAGTGGATGGGGCAAGAACGGGCAGCTCTGAAAGTATCTGGCTTAGTCGATACGGCTTGAGTGCCCGGTTGCCAATTGCCTCTTTCAGTTGCCGCCCTTGTCCTACGCCCATGTTCAGGGCGTTGCGCTCGGCATTCGGAAGCGCTTGCAAAATCGACGAGTAGAAGTCTGCAGCAGTGCCCAACAGGTTGCCTTCATCGTCATAAGCCTGGAAGGTCAAGTCTTCGCGCTCGACGAGGGTGCGTCGAATCGTGGCGCTTTCCTTGCCGATGCTGTCGAGCAAGGCTCCCCCAAAATCGAACCGGCAAACATCTATTTGCACATCGGGATTCCAGCCGGGGAGGTTTTCCAGTGAGTGCAAGACCAGCCTGCGGGTATCGGGATTGTCGACCGAATCCAGATACAACCCTTCATAAGCACGGGCGCTGCGCACATCCCGAAGAGCCCATTGCGCGAGGTTTTCAAGTCTGTCGGACAGCTTTGCTTGCGCGATATCCCGCAATTCCGAGTCAGTGGCAATCGCCAGTAACTCTTGCGCAACGGTGCCCGGCAGACCTGGCACTCGGTCCTGGATATTTCTAACCGAGTCACTCTTGGCGCTTCGGGCCTTTTCGAGCTGACGGTAACGTACGTCGAATAGCGATGTTTGCCTGTTTTTTGCCTGTTTCGCCAGTTCAAGCCTCAACTGTCGGGCATTCGCGTCGATGGTAGATTCCGATGCGCCTGGGGCCTGGCCCATCAGCAATTTTGTATCAGCCTGATCAAGATGGGATAACAGCGTTTTAAGCAAGTCACCTTCGATCAAGCGATCCTTTCGTATCGTTACGGGTGCAGCGTCGGCCTGACCTATAACCCTCAGAACTTCGCCATCGGCCCCTGTCAGTTCGATTGCCGAGCCGGGCCACAGGCCGTCCAGCAGCTCAAACTGAAAGGCAGGGTCGGCCTGTAAATAATCCTGCGGATGATCACTGCCAATCTGTCGGATAAATGCCTGGATATCCTGGTCGATCTGGAAACGCGTCACCGTATCGCTCAACAAAGGTAAAGCGCGCTCCTTGTCGACATACATTCGACGGATCGCATTGACATCGCAGCGACTCACCGTGCGAATGTCATCGAACGCGTCGATCAACTTTGCCATTGGCTGGCCGAGTCGGGCCATCAAGGTATGGTCATCCCACAAGTGAGGCTGCTCACCCTCGATGACGAAGGCACCTTCTCCATTACTCTCGACCATGGGTTGATAGGCGTCCGGCCGGGTTGGGTGCTGCACTCGATGCTTGCCGGTCTTCGGGTCTTTCTTGAGTTCGAAGTAGCGCGTATCGAGATTGAGAATTGACTTGCCTTCGTGCCGATGCAGCCAGTGTTCGTCAGGCTTTGAATCGGCGGACAACGCCGGATTGCGCTGATAGGGTTCAAGGTTCTGTCCCCACAGCCGCTTGTCACCGTTGGCCAAAGTGACAGGCTTGGCCCCTTCGATGAATGATGAGAGCTTGGGCAGCGCCACCTCTGAAACAAGGTTCATACCGGCACCGAACGTACCCAGCTGGATCAGACTTTCAACGAAGCCTATCAAGTGCTCGGCGCCTTCCAGATAAATCCCCTCAGCCAGATCGACGACGCCTTCAATCACTTCGCTTGCCAGCTGATAGACCATGTAGGCCATCATGACTTCGCCCAGAAATGGCACGAACGGCGTCACCACCAGCAACGCGGCGTTGAAGATATCGGCCAGCATCTTTGTCAGGTTATCGAACCAGGCTTGACGCTCTATTCGATCGGCATCGGCAGTGGAAATCACCATCTCCCGTGCGTCGTTGAGGATTTTGTTTTGCTGCACCTGGTAGAGATACACCCACAGGTCGCCATTGAAGCGGGTTTCGGTATCGTCCTGAAATTTCAGCGTACCAAGATGAAGGCGCGGGTTTTCCACCGCAGTTTCACGCCAGACGGGCCGATCCACGCCCCATTCCTTTTCATGCTGCCTGATCTCGACGAGGCGACTGTTGAGCTCGGCAAAGAAATGTCCGCGTTGCTGATGAGCAACGAAGCGGCTGAAAAATTCCTGGTAACTGCGTTTGGAGGGAAGGCCATCACGCGTAGGGGTCGAGCTGGCGTCGCGCAACTGGCGGGTCAGCTCAAGCACGAACTCTTGCATCGACGCATATTCTTTCAATGGATGCTCAGGGTCGTGAGGTACATAGGTAATGAGTCGCCTCCCGACAACGGGCGCATCCAGATCACCGGCGATCAGCACGATGCCGTGCATGCGGGTGTCCAGCACCGTCAGGTGATAGTAACGAACCGGCAGGCCTTGCAGCTTCATGCCTTGAAGCCCTTCAAGCATGCCCTTGACCACCCGATAGCCGTGGGCTGAAATATCTTTGCGCATCAAGGCCAGGTCGGTGGCGGCGTTCAGCGCGGCCTTCTGGCTCTTGATGATTTTGTGCTGCAACACCCCTTGGGCCAGGCCATCGGTGGGGCGCAAATACTGTTCGAGATGTTTTTGGTATTGCGCGCCAAGATCCAGTTCCCGACTCAGGGTCTTGAACTGCTCAATAGACATCCTGTTTCTGATATTCAGTATTTCGAAACGACCCAGCTCATCCGGCTTTGAAATAAACTGCGAGTCAGGAAGCAGCACTTCATGATGTGCAAAGTTATGCAAAGCCGCATCCAGCATTGAGACCGTGCGAGAGCCGGCTCCCCGCACAACGCTGGTCGCCCACAGGGGCACACTTGTCGGAGCGAACAACTTCAGATATGTACGCCTGACATCGACATCAATTCCGTATTGTGTTTTCAAGGCCTGAATCAGCAACGGCTCGGCAAACTCGTAAACATCCTGCAATTGCGCCAGCATGCGGTCGACATCATTTTGCGCATGCCAGCTTGTTGTCATGGAATTTTTCAAACTGCTGTGTAATACCGCAGGCGCGTCCTTGCTCCACTGAGGAATACCGCAAAGACCCAGCTTCAGCGCACTCACTCTTTTCAACGAAGCGCCGGCCACCCATGTTGGCACAGCCCTTTTTATAAAATCATGATGGATACTTTTTTCTTGCCTGATGGGTTCTGCCTGCTCGCGAACCAGAACTGAATGCTCCATGCCTGATCACTCCATTACGATCTAGTCAATTCAGGCTGGAGCATACCGCGAGACCAAAAAGCTTCATGGCGTACATTTCAGACAAAACATGTGTAACGCCCCGCAAGTAAGTCCGTACCAGCAAACAACTACGATTGGTTGATCACGCAGAAATACCTGGAAAACTTACATGCATAACCTTCACGTAAAACCACCGTCCCGACCATCAAAACCCCCGGTGCCTGCGATAATGTTCCGGCGTGCAACCTGCCTGGCGTTGAAACATTGCGATAAATGCCGAGCCGGTGCTGTAACCCATGTCGAATGCGATTTCCTGAATGCTGCGGTGGCTGTCCAGCGCTTCGATCGACGCCAGAAATCGTAACCGCTGCCGCCACTCGCCAAAACTCATGCCCAACTCCCGGATGAATTGCCGCGCCAGGGTGCGTTCGCTGACATGGATGGTCGCGGCCCAATGCGCTAATGGCCGGTTGTCTCCCGGCCCTGCCTGCAAGGCCTCCAGAATGCCGTGCAAGCCAGGACTGCTGGCGTACGGCAAGTAGCGCTCATGCACCGGCGCCTGTCGAAGTTGATCCACCAACACTTGGGCCAGGCGTTTGTCGGCTTCATGCTCGGGGATCTTTACATCGCGAGCGGCAAAGTCTTTGAGGATCGCTTTGAGAATGTCGCTTATCGCCAGCGTGCAGGCTTGCGCCGGCAGATCACGGCATACCGGCGCAGCCAGGCAGACCGCACGGTAGTTGATCGGCTGATGACTGTAGAAACTGTGCTCGGTCTGCGGCGGCACCCATATCGCGTATTGTGGCGGTGACATGAAGCGGCTGCCGCCGATGTCCATGCGCAGTACGCCATGGGCCGAATACTCCAGGGTGCCCCAAGGATGACGGTGAGCCGAGGCGTAGCGATGAGCATCAAAGTCGGCGTAGCGGAAATACACCGGGGCAGGCAGCTCACTGAAATCCAGTAGATCGATGGGTTTACTGTTCATGCTGTCCGTCATGAGGGGCAGGTTGTCTGGATTGAAGTATAGGCAGTTAGCCAGACAGAGGATAATGCCCCCCCATCAACGTTCTGGTTTTTCCCATGCAATACGCTTATCCCCTGCTGGCCATTTTCATCTGGGCCGGCAATACCGTGATCACCAAAATGTCGGCCGGGGCGATTTACCCTGCCGAGATCGGTTTCTACCGCTGGCTGCTGGCCGGCTTGCTGTTCACGCCCTTCATGCTCAAACCTGTCATTGCCCACTGGCCCTCGATTCGCCCGAACCTGGGCAAGATCTTTGTCCTCGGCGTGCTCGGCATGGCGGTGTACCAAAGCCTGGCGTACTTCGCCGCCAGCCTGACCTCCGCGACCAACATGGGCATCATCCTGTCATTGATGCCGCTGATGTCGCTGGCCATGGCGATCATCAGCCTTGGCCAGCGCCTGACCATCGGCGCACTGGCGGGGGCGGTGTTGTCGTTTGCCGGCGTGTTGGTGGTCGTCTCGTCCGGCAGCCTGGGTGTGCTGCTGGAACATGGGGTGAACCTGGGGGACGCGATGATGCTGATCGCCACCCTGGCCTACGCGATCTACAGCACGTTGCTGAAAAAATGGCAGCTGCGCTTGCCGCCATTGGTGTTGCTGTATTTGCAGGTACTGGTCGCGGTGGTGGTGTTGTTTCCGATGTTTCTCGCCTCACCGAAAATCGGCCCGACCCTGCACAATATTCCCCTGGTGCTTTACGCCTGCTTGCTGGCCTCGATGGTCGCACCGCTGGCGTGGATGCAAGCCGTGGTGCGTCTGGGACCCAGCCGGACCACGCTGTTCTTCAATTTGCTGCCGCTGATTACCGCGCTCATTGCAGCGGTGGTGCTGCATGAGCAGTTGGCGCTGTACCACCTGGTGGGCGGGATGTTGACGCTGGGCGGGGTGATTCTCTCCGAGCGCTGGACGACGGTATTGGGTTGTAAGGCCAGTGTGGCCTGACGTGGTCTAGACCCCGGCGGCTTTCAAGCGGGCCGCATGTTCGACAAACAGCCGGATCGGCTCTGCCCCCTTGCCCACCAGCCCCAACGACTGGTTGACGATGTCGAAGTGGTCCAGCGGGTACTCGTCGCCAATCACGGTCCCGAGGTGCGAGCTGTAACGCCCGACCATCCCGTCGCAATGCCCGGCCTCGCGTACGAAGGTTTTGGCAAACAACCGGCAACTGCGGTTGGTGCCATCGAACAGGTTAAGCCCACGATTGGTCTTGCCCGGCTGCAAAGTGCCGGACCAGGAGTAGTAACGCACACCGTTCACCTCTTCCGGTCCGTGCCCGCCCCAGGTATCTGGCAGCCCCTGTGGAAAACGTTGATTGAACCGTGCCACGCCTGCAGTAGTGAGCGAATGATGGGACGCAAGGATATCCACCGGCAACTTCGGTCCGCGATAGCCGGTCTCCAGCAGGCTCATCAGCGTTGCAACGCACCGTACCAGAAAGATCACCAGACGCCCTCCGACGCTGTCATGGGGATACTGTTTGTGCAGATAGTCGGCCAGTTCCGAACCATGATTAGGCCCGGCCACCGAGGTCACCGAGGCGACCAGATCCGGGCGTTTGGCTGCCGCGTAGCGCGCGGTCAACGAGCCCTGGCTGTGCCCTAGCAAATTTACCTTTTCAGCTCCGGTCTCACGCAGAATCTCTTCAATGCGCGCCAACAATTGCTCGCCGCACACTTCGCTGGAATTGAGCGGCGAGACCTGCACCGCAAACACCACCGCACCACCCTGGCGCAAAGCCTCGGCGATCCCGTACCAATACGGATAGAACACCAAACGGATAAACCCGAGCATTCCCGGGACCAGCACCAGCGGGTAACGCGTGGCCGAATCTTGCGACATGGGCGAACATCCTTGTGATCGGTGAGGTGACGCCTGGCGATTGCAAGACTTCCGCCAAGCTTCGCCAGCGAACATGACAAACCGACGACCAGTCTAGGTCATCCGCCCTACTTCAGCCCCACCACGCCGGCCACGATCAGCCCGACCGACAGCAGTTTGACCGCTGTCAGGCTCTCACCCAGCAAGACAAAGCCGAGAAACACCGTGCCCAGCGAACCGATGGCGGTCCAGATCGGGTAGGCGATGCTCACCGGCAATTCGCGCATGGCCAGGGTCAGGAAATAAATCCCGCCCACTGCCGCCACAACAGTCATCAGCGATGGCCAGGGCCGGGTGAAGCCCTCGGCGTACTTCATGCCCATGGCGAAGGTGACTTCGAACCCGGCGGCGATCAGCAAAAACAGCCAGGCCATCTAGAACTCCCTGGCCAGGGCCAGCAAGCGCTGCTCCGCTTCGGCGGCAGAGACTTCGAACGTGCGCGCCTCGGACTCCTCGCCTTCGGCAGCGATCACGGTGACATCGGTGATGCCGATGAAACCCAACGCCGTGCGTAGAAGCGTATCTGCATGGTTCATCGCCTCCAGCTCGCCGCCCGGGCCAAAGCCAAATCCGCCGCGACTGGTCACGATCAAGGCCTTTTTGCCCTGCACCAATGGCTCATACTGCGCGATACCGTTATCCAGGGTGTGATTGAAGGTCAGCCCCAGCCGCACGATCTGGTCGATCCAGGCTTTCAGGCCGCTGGGCACGCTGAAATTGTGCATGGGCGTGGAAATCACCAGCACGTCGTGCCCGAGCAACTCCTCGACCAGCGTATCGCTAAGCGCCAGGTCCGCTTGCATCGACAAGGGACGCGCGTCGGGTTCGGGGTAGAACGCGGCGGCCACGAACGCCTCGTTGACCGGTGGAATCAACGCTCGGCCGACTTCGCGGCGGGTCAGTTTCGATTGGGGGTGACGGGCCTGCCAGGCCGATAGAAAGACTTCCGCCAAACGCCGGGAGTGCGAACGATCACCCCGTGGACTGGCATGAATCGCAAGAACTGTACTCATCTGACTCTCCTTGGGATTAAACTCAAACTGCATGTGGCTCGCAGCTTGGCGCTTACAGCCGCACCCGATCAACTGAACAAAAATCAGTCTGGATGAATCCATTTCATCCATGGAGATTGCATGTTTGCCTCGTTGCCATTAACCGCCCTGCGCGCATTTGAATCCGCCTCACGCCTGTTGAGTTTCAAGGCCGCCGCTGAAGAACTGTCAGTCACTCCGACGGCGGTGTCCCATCAGATCCGCTCGCTGGAAACCTGGCTCGGCGTGCAACTGTTCGAGCGGCTGCCACGCCAGGTACGACTGACCGAAGGCGGCGAGCGTTTGTTCCACAGCCTGCATGGCGCCTTCCTGGAAGTGGCGCAAAGCGTCGACACCCTGCGCCCCCATCGCAGCGGCACGAGCCTGACGATCTCCACCACCGCCGCCTTTGCCGCCTTGTGGCTGGTGCCGCGTCTGGGGCGTTTCTATGCCCGACACCCCAACATCAGCCTGCGCCTGGACACCCATTGCGAGGTCATCGATTTGCATCAGGACGCCAGTGTCGACCTGGTGGTGCGCTACAGCCTCGATGACTATCCGAACCTGTACGGCCTTTGCCTGTTCGACGAGTCTTTCGGCGTTTACGGCTCGCCCGAGCAAGTGGCCCTCGCTGCCCGGCACACGCCCACGCCCACGCTGATCAGCGTGCACTGGCATAATTCCAAACTCTACGCCCATGGCTGGGAGGCCTGGTGTGCACAGTCCGGCGAAAACTGGCTGGCGGGCCAGCCCATCGTGCGCGAATACGATGAAGAGCATTACGCCCTGCAAGCGGCGATTGCCGGTCAGGGGCTGGTGCTGGCGAGCAATATTCTGGTGTCGGAAAGTGTCGCCAGTGGGTTGCTTTTGCCTTATCGGGGCGACGTGCAGGTGGACGGCGCCGGTTACAGCGCCCTGTGCGTGCCGGGGCGTGAGCGACATCCGCCAGTCCGGGCGTTTTTTGCGTGGTTGCGGGAAGAGGCAATGGTATCCGGATATGCCTTGTCGTAAGTAACGTCAAGCGCTGTTGCAAATTACCAAGAACTTCATAGTTTGCAGCACCTAATACAAACAGCCTCACACAAAAGCTGGAAATATAGCGCCTTCCTTTCAGCACCACCGTTTTAGTCCACCCTCAAAAACCAGAAGTTACAATGAGTCGATAGACTTCGCCAAGGACGCAACTATTATAACAACTACAACCCATCGGTTGCTTATATAACCCAAGTAAAGGAATACTTATGTACATTGAAGAGCGGCTCGAATTCATCGAATCCCTGGCCCCCCTCGCACCCCTGCCAACCCTGATAACACGGTCCTTCGCCAACCTTGAAAATGAGCAAGGCGCGGTCAAACATGATGAAAGCAAACCAACCGCAAGCGTCATGCCGGATACAATTAATACGTTTTTCCCTGGTATATCCACAGAGATTATTGACGATGTCAACCTCTGCAAGCTAGTCATGCAGAATGCTGCCTCCAAGAAATACCCTAAGGAGGAGCAACTTTCGGATTGGTATAAATATTATGTTGATGGTTTGAGCAAACTGGGCTGGGTCATTCAAAACAAGCAATTAAAGGATGTCACTATCAAAAGAATCGGCCTCACGATGGACCAGATTGCCGTGGAGATCGTAGCAGGCTTGCTGGGTCCACAAGCCGCGTCCACACTGGCATATGTCGCACAAAAAGCGCTGGTAGAGGTGAAGAAAGGCCAACGGACAATAGAGATCTTCAATAGTAATAAAGATACCGGCAAAACGAACAAATTCGAAATTGCTCCCGTCTTCCTGGACGCTAGCGGGCAGCCGAACATGGTCCTTAACTACGTGTCCATGAACGCACAGGAAAGCACCCGGGGCATTCTGTTCTGGAAATCGACGAGTCAGTCCACCTCCATTAAATCAGGCGCGACGCGCGCCTATCTGGACAGAAAGGTTTTCTCCCGCCTGAGTGACTCGCTGTATGACAAATTCACCGAGGCAGGAAAAAAATACATTATTGACCTTCCGGACTTTTAATATTTCATGATGTTTAAATCGGCAATACACTGCCGATTTAAACATCTATTCGCGCGCTATCCTCTCAGCAGAATTCACCATGAACAAAAATAACCTTGACGCTTATCTGAGCAACGGCAACATAATTTTATTCTGCGGCATGCACTCTGACAGTTTTAAAAACGATATCTTGCACTCCACGCTGTACGCGAGTCTCTTGGCGACAAGGGCAGGCAAGGACCAGGAGGCGTGGTGGCAAACATACACTCAAATCCTGAACAGGTTTGGCTGGACCCTCAACAGCCGGGAAGTTCGGCATCTTGATTTCCGTGCCGCACGTTTGTCCAGCATCGTCATTGAATGCACGGGAAACGCTCTCTCGGAAAAGGAAGAGCAAGCGCTGCTCAGCTTCTTTTCTGATTTGGAAACACTCCCGGCAAACGCCTCGGCGATTGAGGCTCTCATCGCCAGGCTTCAGGCCAACGCTTACGATAGTACCTGTCATATTAAAGACGCTGACAGCAAAGACCAACTCGTCTCAACTGCAGTCTTGTTGACCATCGTGCGTAGCAATAAAACCTTGTTGACCGTGCAAATCTCCTTCGAGGCCGGAGAGGAAATTACAACTGACATTTTGAATCAACCTGTACTCACGACAATCAAGAATGGGAACAGTAATATTCGTCTGTTACGCAGTTCACTGGATGAACGTCAATACAGTCAGTTCAGAGAGCCCCTCATCAACAAATTGGGCAACAAATTGCAAACCGACTTGTTTCATTTCAACGCTTCACCCAGCGCGAATTGAAAGAGTGGAACAACCCGTTGTTCTAATCGCTCCCGAAGTCCGAATCGTGAGCGATTAGAGCAATTTCAGCGTCAACTCAGTTCTTTACCGTCTTGGGGGCCTTGCCCGCCTTCATCTGCTCCAGTAACGGCGCGCACTGGTTCGGCTCTCCCCCGCTCGGCGCCACCAGCGCCAACAGCCCCGCCGCCGGCGCCGCAATCACACCGAGCGCAACCATTCCGGCCCCACGCAACATCAAGGGGACGGCTTTCACCCCGGCGTCTGGCTTGATGAATTTACCCCGCACATACAGCGGCGAACGCAGCGAGATCAACCGCCAGCCCTTGGATTCCGGCGTGATAGTCAGGTCCAGTTGCTCGGTGGCCATGTTCGCCGTGCCATCGATGTAGACGATCGCGTTCTCGGTATCGAAGACGAACAGTTGCGTAGTGGCCAGGCCGGCCTTGATATCGAAGTCGGCAGCGGCGCAGTTGATTTTCACTTCCTTGTCGCCAAATATCTTGCCGACCACATAGTTGCCCACGTTCAGGCCCGCCAGTTCCATCAGCTCGCGACTGATGGCGCCGTCGTTGATCAGCATTTTCAACCTGCCGTTGGCGCTGCCCAGCAACTTGGCCACCGAATTGCCGCGCCCGGTGATGTCGGCATCGCCATTGAGTTCGCCGAAGCTGGTTTTCATCGGTTCGAAGGTCGGGAACAACTGCTTGAGCTTGAAACCCCGAGCGGTCAGTTTCGCCTGCCCTTCCAGCGGTTCGGTGCGCCCGTTGAGGCGAATCTGTGCATCCAGCTTGCCGCCGGCCACGCCGAAGCGCAACGGTTCGAGACTGAGCACGCCATCGGTGAGCACCAGGTGGGTGTAGAGGTCGTTGAACGGCAACTTTTCGCTATGAACGATGCGCTTTCCAGTGAATTCGACATCCGCATCCATATCGCGCCAGCGATCGGTCTTGAACTCCTCGACCGGCAGTACCTTGTCCGCCGGCTGCTTGCTCTCGCCGCCGCGGGCTTTTTGCTTGGCGTTGGAGTCGGCACCAATCAATGGGGCCAGGTCGGCGAACAGCAATTGATTGGATAGCAGCGACCCGCTGAGTTTAGGGCGGGGCTGGCCGGCGACGTAAGCCAGGCTGCCATGGATGTCGCTCGAGCCGATCGTACCGTTGAACGCTTCATAACGAAATACCGCACCGCCCGGCTCATGCAGCTTGGCAATCAGATGGCCGTCGGTGGCATACGGCGGCGTATCCGGCAGGGTCACGCCGGTCAGGGGATAGAGGTTGCCCAGGCTGGTGCCAGCCAGTTTCAGGCGTAGATCCAGGGCGCCCAGATTCATCGGATCGGTCAGCGTGCCGGCCAACTCCACGCTGGTGTCGCCGATCTTCGCTTGCGCCTGCAGCGGAAACGGCCGAGCCGCGTCCTGCAGCGCCAGCAGCCCACCGATTTTGCCTTGTCCCGTGAGTTTCTGAGCGTGGTACTGGCCTTTGACCTTTAGTGCAAACGCGTAATCCTGCGGCGCACTGCCCTGCCCGGAGGCTGTTTTCGCCGTTTTGTCGCCAACGATTTCGCTGAAGGGAATCGGCTTGCCCAAGGGGTCGATCAGCAGGTCCAGTTGGGTCTTCAGGTTCTGGTCGTCAAGAGTGACATGTCCTTTGTCGAAGCCGATCGCCCCGATTTCCACTACCCAGGACGAAGGCTCGGCGTTCGGGTCTTTCGGGTCGAACTTGAAGGTCCAGTTGGCACGACCGTCGGCCAGGCGCTGCAACGCGGCGTTGGGTTCGGTGAGGTCGATGCGCGGGATTACCACACGCTGCGCCAACAAGGCCAGCGGCGAAATGCGCAATTCGACGCGCTTGAGGCTGGCCATCTGCGGCGCCTTCGACCAGTCCGGGTTGCCCAGGCTCAGATCCTCGGCCACCACATGCGGCCAGGGCACCCAGGCACGCCAGCCACCCTCGTCGCGCTCGCGCTGCCAAACCACCGCCAGATTGCCGTTGATCGCGAATGGGCGGTGCAGTTCTTCGGATACTTTGGCATTGAGGGACGGTTTGATCCGGTTCCAGTCGAAGAACACGATGACCAGCACCAGCACGGCCAGCAGGACAACAAGGCTGGTCACGATCCAGGCGAGAATTTTACGAGTGCGCGTCATTGCACAGAGCTCCTGATACGACTGAGCGTCACGATCGCGATGCTCAGTGGAAACGCGGGGCCAGAACCGGCCCGTCATGGAATCTACGACTGGCAAATGGCCCGCAGGTTTAATTGAAAATCCGATTTTGCCGCCGTTGGCGATTGAACATGGCGCCCCTCCTCCCGGACAGCGTTACCGGGGCCGCACTTTTGCGTGGCGCGGTTGAGTCGAAAATACCCACCTCGGTGCGCCGCAAAGGCCCGGTTTAGAAGGGCTGTAGAGAACAATCAATTCCGTTGATTATTAACATTGCGTTTATGAACTTTTATATCGACTTATCAAGAGTAGCATTGCCTTCGTACCCAATTTATCGCACTCCTACGGAGCACCCATCATGAAACGCCAACTTCTGCTTAGCCTCACACTTTCAATGCTGGCCAGCACCGCTTTTGCGCTGCCGGCCGCTGACCAGGCCACTCCGCAAGTGAAAGACACTCACTCGGTGTTCAGCCAAACCGTTGCCGCTGATGGCTCCGACCGTACCCCAGGTCAAACCGTCGCTGCTGATGGCTCCGACCGCACTCCGGGTCAAACCATCGCCGCTGATGGCTCCGACCGCACCCCAGGGCAAACTGTCGCCGAAGGTGGTAACGATCGCCTGAGAGAAAAAGGCCTGATCGCTGAAGACGGCTACGACCAGACTCCACAAGGTCAAACGGTTGCCGCTGACGGTTCCGACCGCACTCCAGGTCAAACCATTGCTGAAGGCGGTGGTGACCGTGTCATCGAACGCAACAGCGCTATGAGCTAAGCCCATGGCGGCCTTGAAAAAAAGCCCAATCAACAGATTGGGCTTTTGATTTTCTGGTCATTGCCTTTTGTAGAAGTCGCACCGCCCCGCCAGATCCCGCCTATGTCGTTCGACGCCGGCAAAGCCGATTTGCTAGAGTGCGCCGCAGTCCTTTTCAGAAAACGTCATTGCGATGCTGCCCCGCGCCGAACAGAAACAACAAACCCGCAACGCCTTGATGGACGCGGCCCGCCACTTGATGGAGGGCGGCCGAGGATTTGGCAGCCTGAGCCTGCGTGAAGTCGCAAAAACCGCTGGAATCGTCCCCACCGGCTTCTATCGGCATTTCGCCGACATGGATGAACTCGGCCTGGTGCTGGTGAGCGAGGTCGGCCAGACCTTCCGTGAAACCATTCGCCTGGTGCGGCACAACGAGTTTGTCATGGGCGGCATTATCGACGCGTCCGTGCGGATATTTCTCGATGTGGTGTCGGCCAATCGTTCGCAATTCCTGTTCCTCGCCAGAGAACAGTACGGCGGCTCGTTGCCGGTACGACTGGCCATTGGTCGCTTGCGCGAGAACATCAGTTCGGACCTGGCTGCCGACCTGTCCTTGATGCCGAAACTGCAACACCTGGACATGGCCGGCTTGAGCGTCATGGCCGACCTGATCGTCAAGAGCGTGTTCGCCACTTTGCCGGACATCATCGACCCGCCAGCCGACGCGCTTCCTGAACATTTGACGCCGCAAGCAAAGATCACCCAGCAGCTGCGGTTCATCTTTATCGGCCTCAAACATTGGCAGGGGCTTGGAAGTACCGAGTAACGCTTAAAAAGATCGCAGTCGTCGGCAGCTCCTCACGGGCCGCGCCGCCATGCCCTGTTCGCCGCAAATTGGTGCAGCTTGAAAAAGCTGCGCACCAATTTCAGTCAAAATCCTGAGCACCTCGAAACTTTTCCTACGCTGCCTACAGGTATTTCCTACACGCTCCCAGATTGGCAAGCCCCTTGCTCTAGCCTGAGTATTGTCCACTGCTGGAAGCTTTCCGATGCTGGTGATTCATCGCAGAATCGACCCTCAACCCGACTGGGCCGCCGAGTTGCACCTGAACTTCGAGGCCCGGAGCAAAAGCCGCTTGCGCTGTTTCAGTGCCGAAGGTGAGGACGTCGGTTTGTTTTTGGAGCGCGGTCAACCGCCTTTGTATGACGGCGAATGTCTGCAAGCCGAAGACGGCCGCGTGGTGCGCGTCTGTGCCCGCCCCGAGCAATTGCTGCACGTCACCTGCGCCAATGCCTACGAATTGACCCGTGCCGCCTATCACCTGGGTAATCGCCATGTTGCCCTGCAAGTGGGCGACGGCTGGTTGCGCCTGCTCGACGACTATGTGCTCAAGGCCATGCTCGAACAACTTGGCGCGCAAGCCGAACCCATCGAAGCGGCCTTTCAACCTGAACACGGCGCCTACGGCGGCGGTCACCACCACTCCCGCCACGGCGACGAAGATTTCAACTACCCGCCAAAACTGCATCAGTTCGGCGTGCGCCCATGAACCCTGCATGGGCCCTGCTGCGCCTGGCCAGTCCGCAATTGCCGATTGGCGGCTACAGCTATTCCCAAGGCCTGGAAATGGCGGTGGACAACGGCCAAGTGCACGATCCCGACAGCGCGCGGTGCTGGATAAGCGATCAGTTGCTGCTCAATCTCGCCCGCTTCGAGGCGCCGCTGCTGCTTGCCCATTGCGTGGCGGCGAGTGAGGAAAACTGGAGCGAACTGCTGCAGCGCTGCGAAGAACACCGTGCCAGCCGGGAAACCCGCGAACTGCATCAGGAAAGCCGGCAAATGGGCTACTCCTTGCAGCAACTGCTCAATGGCCTGCCTGAACTCGACTCAGCGGCCCGCGCTTTCCTTGCACAACGACCCGAACCGCACCTGGCCCTGGGCTGGGCGCTGGCCGCGCGCGCCTGGCAGATCAGCCCGCAGGACGCACTGGCCGCGTGGCTCTGGAGCTGGCTGGAAAACCAACTGGCGGTACTGATGAAAACCCTGCCACTGGGCCAGCAGGCTGCGCAGCGCTTGACCAGTGAACTGCTGCCGCTGCTGCAGCAGGCCCAGCAGGATGCCACCCGAACCACTCCCGAACATTTTGGCAGCGCCGCGTTTGGCCTGTCCCTGGCGTGCATGGCCCACGAGCGCCAGTACAGCCGTCTGTTCCGTTCCTAGGGCCTGTTATTTTGGAGAATCACATGAACACACAACCCTTGCGCGTCGGTATCGGCGGCCCGGTCGGTTCCGGTAAAACCGCCCTGACGCTGGCCCTGTGCCTGGCCCTGCGCGAACGCTACAACCTGGCGGTGGTGACCAACGACATCTATACCCGCGAAGACGCTGATTTCCTGGTGCGCAACGAAGCGCTGGCGCCGGAACGCATCATCGGCGTGGAAACCGGTGGTTGCCCGCACACGGCGATCCGCGAGGATGCCTCGATCAATCTTGAAGCCGTGGATCAATTGAACCGCCGTTTTCCGGGGCTGGACCTGATCCTGGTGGAGTCCGGTGGCGACAATCTCTCGGCCACCTTCAGCCCGGAGCTGTCCGACCTGACCATCTACGTGATCGACGTGTCCGCTGGCGACAAGCTGCCGCGCAAAGGCGGGCCGGGAATCTGCAAGTCCGATCTGCTGGTGATCAACAAAATTGACCTGGCCCCCCTGGTGGGCGCTTCGCTGACGCTGATGGACAGCGATACCACGCGTATGCGCAACGGCAAGCCGTTCGTGTTCAGCAACCAGAAAACCGGCCAGGGCCTGGACGCGATCATCGCTTTCATCGAACGCCAGGGACTGCTGACGGCAGCCTGAGCATGACTTATCAACAAGGAAGCTACTGCATGACACTGAAACGCATTCTGGGCGCCATGACCCTGCTGTTGACACCGGCCATTGCGTTGGCCCACCCAGGGCACGGGGACAATGGCTTGGTCGCGGGCATCAGCCACCCGCTCGGTGGACTCGATCATCTGCTGGCAATGCTCGCGGTCGGCCTGTGGGCGGCTCAGCACAAAGGCACTGCGCGTTGGGCGCTGCCGTGCACCTTCGTTGTCACCCTGCTGATCGGCGGGCTGCTGGGTTTTGAAGGACTGGAACTGCCGGCGCTGGAAGGTGGCATTGCCGCGTCTGTGTTGGCGCTGGGCCTGGCGGTGGCCTTGGCGGTGCGTCCACCTTTGAGCCTGGCAATGGCCGCAACGGCGTTGTTTGCGCTGTTCCATGGTGTGGCCCATGGCCTGGAGTTGCCGGACATGACGAGCCCTTGGACGTATGCCGCTGGTTTCATAGTGGCAACAGCAGCATTACATGCCGCAGGTTATGCGGTGGTGCGGGTGTTGCCGCGAGTTGCTGCTCCGCTGGTTCGACTAGCGGGGGCGGCTTCGGCGGCGACCGGAGTGTGGTTGTTGGCAAGCTAAATCTCTATTGCCCGTGATGGCGTCTTCGCGAGCAGGCTCGCTCCCACATTTGCCCTGCGTACACAGTTTCATTGTGGGAGCGAGCCTGAGAGACAACGCAGCTCTAAGGCCTGCTAACATGTCGCGCAATCAACCCTGCCGTGACGACGCCAGCCAATGCCGCCTGTTTCCCGCTCCGCCTCCCTGCCTGAACTGACCGCCCTGTTTGCCTCGGTGCAACAGCACTTCCAGGACGTGATCGTGCCGCTATGGCAAGGTCCCGGCTGGAATGCCGAGTTGGCGCTGCCCTATGAGGCGCTGGACGCCGAGCACCACCCGTTGCCTCCACAACGCTACCGGGCCATGGCCTGCGCGCGGCAGCTGTATCTGTTTGCCAGCCTGATCGGCCAGGTGCCAGGCGCTCAAGAGCGCGCGGCAGCGCTGTTCCGTTCCTTGCAGCGGCACTTCCACGATGCCGAGCATGGCGGCTGGTTCTACAGCATCGACTCGCAGGGCGCGCCACTGGATCAGCGTAAAGACCTCTACACCCACGCATTCATTCTGTTCGCCTGCGCCCATTACTGGGACAAAGTCCGCGAGCCGCTGGTGGAATCGGTGCTCAACGCGGCCCTGGAAGTGATCGCGCAACGTTTCGCCAGCGGCGACGGCCTCTACGAAGCGAGCCTCGATCGTGACTGGTCATCGTTGAACAGCGGACCGCTGCAAAATCCGTTGATGCACCTGGCTGAAGCCTTTCTTGCCACGTTGTCGGTGCGTGAAGACCTCGCTGTGCAACAGGCGCTCGTGGACTTATGCACAGGGATGCAGCTGCGGTTTATCGAGCCGCAGCACGGCGTGTTGATGGAAAAACCGCTGGGTGCTGTGGATAACTGGTTCGAACCCGGGCATCAGTTCGAGTGGTATTTCCTGCTCGAGTCGTCCGATCTGCTGCGTGGCTCACCACTACATGCTTCACTGGATCGCGCTTTTGCCTTCACCGAACAAATGGGCGTCGACCCACACACCGGTGCCGTGCGGGCCATGCTGGACCTGGGTCCGGATGGCGGCTCACGGGACGCGACTCAACGGATCTGGGCCCAGGCCGAATACCTGCGCGCCTTGACCCTGCGTCCGGGCAGTGAGGCTTCGGTGCTGCGCCAATTGCAGGCGTTGCAGCAGCGCTCGCTGCACCCGGGCGGCTGGTACGAATGCCGTGACGAACACGGTGAAGTGAGCCGACGGGACATGCCGTCAACTACGCCCTATCACTTGGCGACCTGTTATCGCGGGTTGGCGGCGTATCTTGGTTGACTGAACGGTCGCTTTCGCGGGCAAGTCAGGTCGCCGCACCGCTCGCACCTACCTTGCGAAGAATTCACCGGGTTTCACGCAATCCACTTGCGATCCCCGGTAAAACTGATGGTCAGCCACCTCGCCGCATCAGGCTTGCCGAGCTTCGCGGAGATTTCCTCTCGTAGCGCATCCAGTTGCGCCACGCTGCGCAGCGGATAATTTGTCGGCAACACGATGTGAATTTCGATAAAACACGCCCGACCGTGCTTCTGCACGTAGGAAACATAGTCGTCGAAACCATGCTCGGTCTTCGCCTCTTCCATCACCTGGCGCACCTTGTCATCCAGTTGATCCGGGGCGATTCCCAGCACATCGCGTAACGCCGGGCCGATGATCTTGAACGCCGGAGGGAGCATGCCCAGGGCCAGCAGAATCAGAATCATCGGGTCGACATACAACGCCCATTTTTCGTAGCCCTGGGTCTTTAGCAGGAGCGCAATAAGAAAGCTCACCAACAGGCCGGCCGAGAGCATCGCGTCCACCAGCCAACTGATGTTGTCGAACTGGATCAGCGATGACTTGAGCGTGCGATTGCGATGGCGGACGTAGAAAAAATAAATGAGCTCGACGACGGTGAATACCGCCGCATAGAAGATCACCAAGCCAAGCTCGACCTCGCGTCCACCACTGATGATGCCGAACACGCCGTTGAGAAAGGCATAAATGGCGACCAGCAACAGGAAACTGCCTTCGATCACCAGCACCATGGGTTCCAGGTGCCAGGAGCCGAACTGGAAGCGTTGATTGCTTTCCTTGGCGATCAGCCTGGCGGTGATCAGCATCAGGACCTTGATGAAGGTTGCTACCAGCGAAAAGAATCCATCGAACAGGATGGATTGGGCACCCGAGGCAAACCCGGTGATGATCCCGGCGAATGTCACCACCAGCATCAGGAAGGTCGATTGCTTGAGCAGCGCCTGCTCGCCTCGATTGCTCACATGGTCTCCTCGAAAACCTTGAACCGCAGGGCGCGGCGAGGTTGTTGGGTGAGGAGTCTAGCTGATGTCCGGCGTTGTCAGTTCCGGCCCCTTCGCGAGCAGGCTCGCTCCCACAGGTTCACCAAAGTCCCTGTGGGAGCGAGCCTGCTCGCGAAGGGCGGTAACGCGGTCTTACGCCTTGCCACCACTGCGCTCAATCGCAAACCCGGCCCAGGTCTGGCTCACCGGCATCAGCTCGACGCTGTTGATGTTGATGTGCGCCGGGGCATTGAGGACCCAGAAAATGGTCTCGGCAATGTCCTGCGGCTGGATCGGGTCGGCACCAGCGTAGGTGGCGTTGTAACGCTCCTGGTCACCGGCAAAGCGCACCAGCGAGAACTCGCTTTCGCATAGGCCCGGTTCGATGTTGCTGACCCGCACGCCGGTGCCCTGGAGGTCACAGCGCAGGTTCAGGGAGAACTGTTTGACGAACGCCTTGCTCGCGCCATACACATGGCTGCCCGGGTAGGGGTAGTTGCCGGCAATGGAGCCGAGGTTGACGATACCGGCGCCGCGACCGTGAGCGATCAGGCGTGGCAGCAGCAGGCGGGTGCTGTACATCAGGCCTTTGACGTTGGTATCGACCATGGTGTCCCAATCGTCCAGGTCGCATTTGGGCGCCGGATCGACCCCCAAGGCCAGGCCAGCATTGTTGATAAGTCCACGCAGCTTGGCGAAGGATGGCGGCAGGTTGGCAATGGCTTCTTCCATGGCCTTGCGGTCACGCACATCAAGCACCAGGCCGTGCACCTCGGTCTGCTTCGACAGTTCGGCGCACAGGGCGTTAAGGCGCTCTTCACGACGCCCTGTCAGCACCAGTTTCCAGCCAGCCTCGGCAAAACGACGGGCACAGGCTTCACCAAAACCGGAAGTCGCGCCGGTAATAAACAGGGTGTTGGACATGGTGTTCTCCTTGCTACGGCTGATCGGCAGCCATTGGAATAGAAAATCAGCAGGCAGCATGCCCGGCCTTGCGCACAGCGGCAACCGGCGCGCTTTCTGTACAAAAAACGAACAAAACTTGCAACGCCTTGCCGGCCGTGGCTTGCAGCCATATGCACGCACCTTATCCACAGCCCCATCCACATATTCCGGGGGCAAGTGGAAAAGCTGAAAGCCGCTATCCACAAGGCTTTGCGGACCGATTTGAAACTTTTTTGCTTGACCCCAATCGGCCTGCCGTGTAGCCCAGGGTCAATTTCCCGACCGCGCGGTCAATCCTGCGATGGCGCCAAGCCAGTAACTACGGCCCTCAGCCAGGTCTTTCCAGAGTTTAACCACAGACTTATCCACAGGCTTGTTCACTGCATTCAGGCGCACGTTTCACGCTAAGAAAAAGGTTGACAACGCTGCCTTGAAGACAAGAAAAAGCGCCTGATCAAAAAACAACCATCGCGCTGCAAGCCACGGATTCAAAGGCGCTCAGCCAGCTACTCCCACGTTATTCACAGCCAGTTCCACAGCAAACGGGGACAAGTCAAAACTGTGAAAAAACAACTAATTGCGGCGGCTTTATGTCGCACTTCAGGAGCTCGACAATTTTGTTTTCCACAATTTGAAGTTACCTCACACCACCGCTCTTGTAGGAGCTGCCGCAGGCTGCAATCTTTTGATCTTGATTATTAAAAAACAAGATCAAAAAATCGCAGCCTCGTTTCACTCGACAGCTCCTACCTGCTTTTACAGGGGCGAAAAAAAACGCCCTGATTTCGTCAGGGCGTTTTCATTGGACGCTAAGGTTTAGTGCCCGCCAAGATAGGCGTTACGCACATCCTCGTTGACCAACAACTCCTTCCCTGTACCGCTCATGCGGATCTCGCCGTTGACCATCACATAGGCTCGGTCCGACAGCCGTAGCGCGTGGTTGGCGTTCTGCTCGACCAGGAAAATGGTCATGCCGGTCTTGGCCAGCTCTCGCAGCGTCGCGAAGATCTGCTTGACCACAATGGGCGCCAACCCAAGGCTCGGCTCATCGAGCAACAGCAATTTCGGCCGGCTCATCAGGGCTCTGGCGATGGCCAGCATCTGCTGCTCGCCACCGGACATGGTCATCGCCCGTTGGGTGCGCCGCTCCTCAAGGCGCGGGAACAGCTTGAACATGCGTTGCATGTCTTCCTTGGCGTACTTGTCGCCGATGGGGATGGTGCCCATCAGCAAGTTTTCCTCGACGGTCATGTCGGGGAACACCCGCCGTCCTTCCGGCGACTGGGCAATGCCGTTGGAGGCGATGTAGTGCGACGACTTGTGGGTGATGTCCACGCCCTGGTAAAGGATCTGTCCGTCCGCCGCGCGCGGCTGACCGAAGATCGACATCAGCAGGGTCGACTTGCCGGCGCCGTTGGAGCCAATCAGGCTGACGGTCTCCCCTTCGTTGATGTGCAGCGAGACGTTCTTCAGGGCCTGGATCGGCCCGTAGAACACGTCCAGGTCCTTGAGTTCGAGGATGGGTTTGCTCATACCACCTCCTCTTCATCGGCACCCAGGTAGGCGGCAATCACTTTCGGGTCGTTGCGAATCGCATCGGGACCGCCCTCGGCGATCACGACGCCGTGGTCCAGCACCACAATGTGGTCGGAAATACTCATTACCATGCCCATGTCGTGTTCGATCAGCACCACGGTCAGATCATGCTCGTCGCGCAGCAGCCGGATCATCGCGCTCAGCGCTTCGGTTTCCTGAGGGTTGAGGCCGGCGGCCGGCTCGTCGAGGCAGATGATCTGCGGACGGGTGCACATGGCCCGGGCGATTTCCAGACGACGTTGCTGGCCGTAGGACAGTTCACCGGCCAGGCGGTTGGCGCAGTCCACCAGGTCCACCACTTCCAGCCAATAGAAGGCGTGGTCCAGCGCATCGCTTTCGGCCTTGCGGTAGCCCTTGGTGTTGAGGATGCCAGCCAGCAGATTGCGGTTGACCCACATGTGCTGGGCCACCAGCAGGTTTTCCAGCACCGACATTTCCTTGAACAGGCGAATGTTCTGGAAAGTCCGCGCCAGCCCGGCGCGGTTCACCAAGTGGGTGCCGCCGAACATCTTGTAGCGCAGGCGACTGATAAAGCTTTTTGGCGAGACGAAATCGGTAGGCTTGAACGGTTCGCCGAGCATTTTAATGACGTTGGTTCGCTGGCCCCGCACGTTCAGTTCGATCTTGCCACCGGAGGCCTTGTAGAACCCGGTCAGGCAGTTGAACACCGTGGTCTTGCCGGCGCCGTTGGGGCCGATCAGGGCGAAGATCGAGTTGCGCTTGACCTTCAGGCTGACATCATTCAACGCCTTGATGCCGCCAAAGTGCATCATCAGCTTCTCTACGGAGAGTACGACTTCGCTCATGGCGCTACTCCTTTACGCGGGGCCACACCGGTACGGCTGATCCGAATCAGGCCGCGCGGTCGCCAAATCATCATCAACACCATCAGGATGCCGAACAGCAATACGCGGTATTCGGCGAAGCCACGCAGCAGTTCCGGGGCAACGGTCAATACGAAGGCCGCAATCACCACGCCGATGGTCGAGCCCATGCCGCCGAGCACCACGATGGCGAGGATCAGGGCCGATTCGAAGAAGGTGAACGAGGTGGGGTTGACGAAGCCCTGGTAGGTGGCGAAGAACACGCCGGCCAGGCCGGCCGTCGAAGCGCCGATGGTGAATGCCGAGAGCTTGACCAGCACGTGGTTCAGGCCCATGGAACGGCAAGCGATTTCATCTTCGCGCAGCGCTTCCCAGGCACGGCCAACGGGCATGCGAGTCAGGCGATGCTTGATGTACAACACAGCCAGTACGACCATGAACAGTACCGCGTAGATGAAGTAGTACTTCACGTCCGGGTTGTAGGCGATGCCGAAGAACTCATGGAACGGCACGCCCCCGTCCTTCGCACGCTTGCCGAATTCCAGGCCGAAGAAGGTCGGCAGTGGTGCCGGCATGCCGTTCGGACCACCGGTCAGGGTCAGCCAGTTATTGAGGATCAGCCGGATGATTTCACCGAAGCCCAGGGTCACGATCGCCAGATAGTCGCCGTGCAGGCGCAGCACCGGGAACCCGAGGATGCAACCCGCCAGCCCGGCGGTGATCGCCGCCAGGGGCAGCACCGTCCAGAAGCCCAGCCCCAGGTACTGATAACCGAGCGCCAGGCCATAGGCGCCGATGGCGTAGAACGCCACGTAACCGAGGTCGAGCAGGCCGGCCAGGCCCACTACGATGTTCAGCCCAAGCCCCAACAGCACATAGATCAGCCCGAGGATGACCACGCCCAGCAGGTAGGAGTTGGAGAAAAACGGAAACACCACGGCGATGACGATCATCAACGGGATGATCCAGCGCAACCGCGATTTGTAATCCGGCGCCAGCACATGCACCCCGGAACCCGTGCTTTCAAAACCTTCGAGGATGCTCAAGCCCTTGGGGGTTTGCAGGAACATGCTCAAGGCAAAGCGACCGGCCATGACAATGGCGACAATCCACGCCACGCGGGTAGTTTCCAGGTTGAAGCCGTAGCCATCGAGAACGACACCGACAATCGGCCCGAACACGATCAGGGCAATGAGGCCGGCAAGAATCGCGTCAACCAGACTTTTCTTGATATCAATGGTTTTTTTAGTGGTTGAGGACATCGCTTACACCTTCGACACAAGAGGACGGCCGAGCAGGCCTTGGGGCCGAAAGACCAGTACGAGAACCAGCAGCGAGAAGCTGAAAACGTCTTTGTAGTCCGAGTTCACCAGGCCAGAGAACAGCGACTCGGAAATCCCGAGGATGATCCCGCCCAGCATGGCGCCTGGCAGTGAGCCGATCCCGCCGAGCACCGCGGCGGTGAACGCCTTGATGCCAATGATGAAGCCGGCATAGAAGTCGAACGTGCCGTAGTTCATGGTGATCAGCACGCCGGCCAGGGCCGCCATCGCTGCACCGATGATGAACACATAGGAAATCACCCGGTCGGTGTTGATCCCCAGGATCGAAGCCATTTTGCGGTCTTGCTGGGTTGCACGGCACATGCGGCCGAGCTTGGTGTACTTGATGACGTAGGTCAGCAGGGCCATCCCGACAAACGCTGCGACCAGGATGAACACCTTGGTGTAGGTCAACTGCACGAAACCTGTGCCGACTTCCACGCGCCACGCTCCGCTGAGCAAGGTTGGAACACCTTGTTGCTTGGCGCCCTGGGCGATCTGCGCATAGTTTTGCAGAATCAGCGAGATACCGATGGCGCTGATCAGCGGTGCCAGTCGGGTGGAGTTACGCAGGGGTTTGTAGGCGACGCGCTCGATGACCCAGCCATACACCGCCGTGACGACGATGGTGAAGATCAGGGTGCCGAGCATCAGCAGAGGGAAGGATTCAATACCGAAGTATGCCAGCAGAGCCAGACTGATTGCCGCGAGGTAAGCGGAAATCATGTAAACCTCGCCGTGGGCGAAGTTGATCATGCCGATGATGCCATAGACCATTGTGTAGCCGATGGCGATCAGGCCATAGACCGACCCGAGGGTCAGGCCGTTGACCAGTTGCTGCAGGAAAATACCATCCATAACGCAATCTCACGCAATGAGAACCTGTCCACCTGCCGGTGCGGTTCTTCTAAGGAAAATACAGATATACGTCGGAGCAATGTCAGTCACGATCAGCCCGTCCCACACCGTCCCCTGTGGGAGCTGGCCTGCCAGCGATAGCGGTTGAACATTCGACAAAGTTGTCTCCTGCAAGTCCGCCATCGCGGGCAAGCCCGCTCCCACGAGGATCTGTGGGGTTCAGGTGATTGAGTCAGCCCTTACTTCTGTTTTTCCAGCTGGTGGTATTTGCCATCCTTGTCCCACTGGTATACCACGTAGTCGGAGACTTTCAGGTCGCCCTTGCTGTCCCAGGTCTTCTCGCCCATGACGGTCTTGACCGGATTTTTCTTCAGCCACGCAGCCGCTTCTTCGCCCTTGTTGGATTTGGCGCCGTTGAAGGCAGCCGCCAGGGTCTGCACCGAAGCGTAGGCGTACAGGGTGTAGCCTTCAGGCTCGGTACCGGCCTTGCGGAAAGCGTCTACCACGGTCTTGCTGTCTGGCAGCAGGCGTGGGTCGGCACCGAAGGTCATCAGCACGCCATCCACGAATTGCGGACCGCCAGCGGTGGTCACCAGTTCGTCGGTCACGATGCCGTCGTCGGACATGAACTTGACGTCTTTCAGGCCTTGTTCACGCAGCTGGCGAACCAGAGGACCGGCTTCCGGGTGCAGGCCACCGAAGTAGACGACGTCAGCGCCGGCACCACGGATCTTGGTCACGATGGTGCTGAAGTCTTTCTCGCCACGGGTCAGGCCTTCATACAGCACTGGCGTTACGCCGCGCTTGACCAGTTGGGCCTTGGTGGCGTCTGCCAGGCCTTGGCCGTAGGTGTCCTTGTCGTGCAGAACCACGACCTTCTTGCCCTTGAGCACGTCGACGATGTAGTCGCCGGCCACGATGCCTTGCTGGTCGTCACGACCGCACATGCGGAACATGGCGCTCAGGCCGCGTTCGGTTACCTGTGGGTTGGTAGAGCCTGGAGTGATGGCGATGATGCCCGCTTCGTCGTAGATCTCGGAGGCCGGGATGGTCGACGAGGAGCAGAAGTGACCGACCACGCCGGCGACTTTCTGGTTGGTCAGGTCCTTGGCGACCGTCACAGCCTGTTTCGGTTCGCAGGCGTCATCGCCCTTGACCAGTACGATTTTTTCCCCGTTCACGCCACCTGCTGCGTTGACCGCATCGGCTGCTGCCTGTGCACCCTTCATGTACTGCTCGCCAAATGCCGCATTGGCGCCCGTCATTGGACCCGCTACGCCGATCTTGATGTCAGCCTGAGCAAACGCAGAAACACCCAACGCAGCTGCCACTGCGAGGGCCAGAAAGCCTTTCTTGTAAAACGTCTGGGACATGAGGTGGTGCTCCATGGTTTTTTTAATTGGCACTGCGACTTCACTGACTGCTCAGAGCAAGGGCCGTGCCATCGGTTTTTTATTCTGAAAAAAGTCGCTGCTTTATTATTATTTCGACTGTCTCGGACCCATTTTCATTGGGCGTGCAACCGTCTAAACCGCGGAAGGTGAAACCATTATTTTTTTGAGGCGCAACCCAACTGCGCCATCATTGCAACCGCGGCACTAAACGACGTGCAACCAGCCTGTAACAACGTGCGTCACCGAAGTGCACACTGCTGGTGCGGGACTGCTACAACCCGCACCACTACAGGCTAGCTGCTGATCAAAAAAGCGCCGCTTTCAACAACGAAAATCCACATTCAGATCACGATCCGCAAGCACTGGCCCGCGTGATACAGCGAGAACCCGGCCTCGTATAGACAACTGCGCAATCCTGCCCCGGCTAATGGCTGCATGGGCGCGAAGGGAATCGGTAGCGCTTGAGGATTTCCGTTACACAAGTAATCGGCAAAGGCTTTGCCGACCACCGTCCCGGTGGTCACGCCCCGGCCGTTGTAGCCGGTCACTGCCACTATTCCGGGTGCCGGTTCGAACAGGCGCATCAAGTGATCAGGGGTGAAGGCGATGCGACCCGTCCAGGTGCACTCCCACTCCACCGGCTTGAGGTAAGGAAAGTAATGTTGCTGCACGCGATCGGCCCAGGCCTTGAGAAACCAGGCCGGTTTCTGATTGCCATTGCCGAGACTGCCAAGCAGCAGGCGCCCGTCCTTGTCCCGGCGAATGCTGCTGAGCACCTGGCGGGTGTCCCAGGAGCCCTGGCCACCGGGCAGGATTTGCCGGGCCGCGTCTTCGGTCAGCGGGACCGAGGCCACCTGATAGTAATAACCGGGGAAGAAATTGCGCCGCAACTCGGTCCAGTCACCTTCGGTGTAGGCGTTGGAAGCGATCACCACTTGCTCGGCCAGGACCGACCCCTGCGCAGTTTGCACCGACCAACGCTGCCCCTGCCGTTCGAGATGGGTCACCGGGGAATGATCGAACAACTGACCGCCCAAGCCCATCGCCGCCTTGGCCAAGCCGGTGGTGTAGGCCATCGGGTTGAGCGTGCCAGCACGACGGTCGAGCAATGCCGCGGCGATTTTTTGGGTGCCTGTCGCATGCTCACACGCTTTACCGGTCAGCAATTCGACGGGGGCGCCACGGCGCTTCCATTGTTCTTCACGACTGCGCAGGTCAGCTTCGCCACGGGCGTTGTGCGCCATGTGCAGCGTGCCTTCGCGGCGCAACTGGCAATCGATGTTGTACTTGTCCACAAGGCTGAACACCAATGAAGGTGCTGCGCCGAGCATTCGGTTGAGCTGACTGCCGACCGCCTCGCCAAACCCGGCTTCGATCTCGTCCGGGGGAATCCACATGCCGGCATTGACCAGCCCGACGTTGCGCCCCGAACCGCCGTGGCCAGCGCGGTGTGCTTCGAGCACGCACACCGTTTTGCCCTGCTCCAACAAATGCACCGCCGCCGAGAGCCCGGTAAACCCTGCGCCAATGACGCAGACATCGACTTTCACCTCACCCTTGAGCGCCGAGTTGTCGGGCCTTTGCGGCGTCAGTTTTTCCCACAGACACTCTTCGCGTAACGGCATTGCCAGACTCCAACAGAAACCTAACCAACACATTTCATTCAATGTGGATGATCTATGTGGCGAGGGGATTTATCCCCGTTGGGCTGCGAAGCGGCCCCAAAAAATGGGACTGCTGCGCAGTCCAGCGGGGATAAATCCCCTCGCCACAAAAGCTCGCTCCTACAGTCAGTCGAAAGTAATACCCTGCGCCAACGGCAACTCCAGCGAATAGTTCACGGTGTTGGTCTGACGACGCATGTACCCGCGCCATGCATCGGAACCGGACTCACGACCACCGCCCGTTTCTTTCTCACCACCGAACGCACCGCCGATTTCCGCGCCGCTCGGGCCGATGTTGACGTTGGCGATGCCACAGTCACTGCCCACCGCCGACATGAACTGCTCGGCTTCACGCACGTCGGTGGTGAAGATGCACGAGGACAGGCCTTGCGGTACAGCGTTGTTCAAACGCAGGGCTTCGTTGAAATCGTTGTAGCCGACCACGTAGAGAATCGGTGCGAACGTTTCATGGCAGACCACATCGCTCTGCTCCGGCATTTCGACGATGGCCGGCGAAACGTAGTAGGCATTCGGGAATTTGTCTTCAAGCTGACGCTTGCCGCCAAACACCCGACCGCCTTCGCTCAGCGCCTGCTCCAGTGCGTCCTGCATGTTGTCGAAGCTTTGCTTGTCGATCAGCGGGCCGATCAGGTTACCTTCCAGCGGGTGGCCGATGCGCACTTTGGAGTAGGCGGCCTTGAGGCGGGTGACGATTTCTTCCTTCACCGATTCATGGGCGATCAGGCGGCGCAGCGTGGTGCAGCGCTGACCGGCGGTGCCGACGGCACTGAACAGGATCGCGCGAACGGCCATGTCCAGATCGGCGCTTGGGCCAAGGATCATCGCATTGTTGCCGCCCAGCTCGAGAATGCTGCGGGCAAAACGCGCGGCGATTTTTGGCGCCACTTCACGGCCCATGCGGGTGCTGCCGGTAGCGCTGACCAGCGCGACACGCGGGTCATCGACCAGGGCTTCACCGGCATCGCGACCGCCAATGACCACTTGGCTCAAGTGCGGTGGCGCATCGCTGAAATTCTTCAGCACGCGGTCGAACAGTGCCTGGCAGGCCAGTGCGGTCAGTGGGGTTTTCTCCGACGGTTTCCAGATCACCGGGTTGCCGCAAACCAGCGCCAGCGTGGCGTTCCAGGCCCAGACCGCCACCGGGAAGTTAAAGGCACTGATCACGCCGACGATGCCCAGCGGGTGCCAGGTTTCGCGCATGTGGTGCCCAGGACGCTCGGAGGCGATGGTCAAGCCGTACAGTTGGCGGGACAGGCCGACGGCGAAATCGCAGATGTCGATCATTTCCTGAACTTCACCCAGGCCTTCCTGGGTGATCTTGCCCGCTTCCCAGGACACCAATTCGCCGAGGTCGGCCTTGTATTCGCGCAGGATGTCACCCAGTTGCCGCACCAGCTCACCGCGACGCGGCGCCGGCACTTTGCGCCACAATTCAAATGCATGATCTGCACGACTGATGTGCTGCTCGACTTCGGCGGCACCTTCCCAGTTGACGGCGGCAATCGTGCTGCCATCGATTGGCGAATGCACCGGCACTTTGCCGTTCTGGTACAGGGCCGGGTTCACACCAAGACGATCAAGCAATGCGGCAACCATGGGTCACTCCTCAAGCAAAAAACGGAACGTGTGCAGCCGCCGAATCACGACTGATCAGACCTGTAGTTTTAGCGCTCCCGAGGTTACTCAACAAACGACCATTAAGAGAGATATCATTCCGTTTATTCATGCTGTGCATTGTTGGCAATAAAGAGACAAGTACAAAGGACCGCCCATGCTGAACAAACGCTATTTGCCCTCGATCGCTGCGCTGCAGTGTTTCGAAGCCGTGACCCGCCACCTGAGTTTCACCCGGGCCGCGGAAGAGCTGAACCTGACCCAGAGCGCCGTCAGTAAACAGGTGGCGCAACTGGAAGAGCTGTTGCAGCACCTGCTGTTTCGCCGGGTTCGCCGACGCCTGCAAATGACGCCAGCGGGCGATCTGTACCTGGTGGAGGTACGAAAAATCCTCACCCAGGTTGAGATGTCGACCCATTACCTGCGTTCCTACGGTGGTGAAACCGAAGTCTTGCGCGTCTCGACACCCTCGACCTTCGGCGCTCGCTGGCTGGTGCCACGCCTCAAGGGCTGGCGCCTGCGCCATCCGTCGATCCACCTGGACCTGTGCAATGAGCAGGAAGCCGACGACCTGCTACAGGGGCGCAGCGACCTGGCGTTCTACTTCGGCCAGGGTTCACGCCCTGGTACCGAATGCCTGAAGTTGTTCAGCGAAGAGCTGGTGCCGGTCTGTGCGCCAGGCAGCCTGCCCGACACGCCATTCACCGACCCGACACAACTCACCGACCTGGTCCTGCTGCAAAACGCTTCCCGCCCCCAGGCCTGGCACGACTGGTTCGACAGCCAGGGCTACCACACCGAACACAGCTACCACGGCCCGCGCTTCGAAACCTTCTACATGTGCATCCGCGCGGCGCAGGTCGGCTGCGGCGTGGCATTGCTGCCGCGATTTCTGGTGGAAGAGGAACTGGCCGACGGCAAACTGGTCATTCCCTGGCAGCATGCAATGCCCAGCACCGATGCCTATTACCTGGCGTACCCGGAACATTCGGCGGAAGTGCCCAAGGTGCGCGATTTCGTCAAGTGGATGCTGGAGCAGGTGTAGGGCGGTGCAAAAATCGCTGGCAATACCCACCACCGATATGCGCCACTAGCCTTATTCCATGTGGAGAACCCCCGTTATGAGCGAGAGTGTGTTTGCCGATCGCATCGTGCAGAACCTGCTCGACACCGACTTCTACAAACTGACGATGATGCAGGCGGTGCTGCACAACTACCCGAACGTAGAGGTCGAATGGGAGTTTCGTTGCCGTAACAGCGAAGATTTGCGCCCGTATCTGGCAGAGATCCGCTTCCAGATCGAACGGCTGGCCGAATTGAGCCTGAGCGCCGATCAATTGAGTTTTCTGGAGCGCATCAGCTTCCTGAAGCCGGATTTCCTGCGTTTTCTCGGGCTGTTTCGCTTCAACCTGCGCTATATCCACACCGGCATCGAAAACGGCGAATTGTTCATCCGCTTGCGGGGCCCGTGGTTGCACGTGATCCTGTTCGAGGTACCGATTCTGGCAATCGTCAGTGAGGTGCGTAACCGATATCGCTATCGGGAGATTGTCCTGGAACAGGCCCGCGAGCAGCTCTATCGCAAGTTCGACTGGCTGACCGCCAACGCCAGCAGCGACGAACTGTCCGAATTGCAGGTAGCCGATTTCGGCACCCGTCGTCGTTTTTCCTACCGCGTGCAGGAAGAAGTGGTGAACGTGCTCAAGCATGATTTCCCCGGGCGCTTCGTTGGTACCAGCAATGTGCACCTGTCCCGGGAACTGGACATGAAACCGCTGGGCACCATGGCCCACGAATGGATCATGGCCCACCAGCAACTCGGCCCGCGGCTGATCGACAGCCAGATCGCCGCCCTCGATTGCTGGGTCCGCGAATACCGTGGCCTGCTAGGGATTGCGCTGACCGACTGCATCACCATCGATGCATTCCTGGGCGATTTCGACCTGTTTTTCGCCAAGCTGTTCGACGGTTTGCGCCACGACTCGGGCGATCCGGTGGCTTGGGCGGAAAAAGCCATCGCGCACTACCACAAACTCGGCATCGACCCCATGAGCAAGACGCTGACCTTTTCCGACAGCCTGACACTGCCCAAGTCCCTGGAGATTTTTCGGGCGTTGCGGGGTCGAATCAACGTCAGCTTCGGTATCGGCACCAACCTGACGTGTGATATTCCGGGTGTCGAACCGATGAGCATCGTGCTTAAAATGACCGCCTGCAACGGCGCGCCGGTGGCGAAGATCTCCGACGAGCCCGGCAAGACTCACTGCAAAGACCCGAATTTCGTCGCTTATCTGCGACACGTTTTCCAAGTTCCTGCCCCCCTCTAGCAAGGAGTGAATTCATGCAAGCCGTACAGCGTGAGATTGCTGAACAGCTCAAGGTTCAACCGCCGTTCGCCGACGAAGCTGCCCTCGAAGCGGAAGTCGCCCGGCGGATTACCTTCATCCAGGATTGCCTGGTCAATTCCGGGCTCAAGACCCTGGTGCTGGGCATCAGTGGCGGCGTCGACTCCCTGACTGCCGGGCTGCTGGCCCAGCGTGCGATCCGTGAACTGCGTCAGCGCAGCGGTGATGCCGCCTACAAATTCATCGCCGTGCGGTTGCCGTACGAAACCCAGTTCGATGAACATGACGCCCAGGCCTCCGTGGATTTCATCAAGCCGGATGAGCGCCACACGGTGAACATCGGCCCGGCGGTCAAATCCCTGGCCAACGAAGTCGCGGCATTCGAAGGCAAACACGCGGTGTCGGTGGACTTCGTGCTCGGCAACACCAAGGCGCGCATGCGCATGGTCGCCCAGTACACCATCGCCGGCGCGGCCCATGGCCTGGTGATCGGCACCGATCATGCCGCGGAAGCGGTGATGGGTTTCTTCACCAAGTTCGGTGACGGCGCCTGCGACCTGGCACCGCTCAGTGGCCTGGTGAAAAACCAGGTCCGTGCCATCGCCCGCAGCTTCGGCGCGCCGGAGGCGCTGGTGGAGAAAATCCCAACCGCCGACCTTGAAGACCTGTCCCCGGGCAAACCGGATGAAGCGTCCCATGGCGTGACGTACGCTGAGATCGACGCCTTCCTGCACGGCGAGCCGGTGCGCGAGGAAGCGTTCAAGATCATTGTCGACACGTACAACAAGACTCATCACAAGCGCGTGATGCCATTTGCGCCTTGAGGCGTGACTGAATGAAAAGCCCGCTGAGGAGTGATTCTCAGCGGGCTTTTCTTTGGCCAGCACATTTGCTGAAGCCGATGGCCCATTCGCGAGCAGGCTCGCTCCCACATTTGATCGCGGTCTAATTGTGGGAGCGAGCCTGCTCGCGAAGAACGATAACGCGGTGAACCTGCTTATTTCAGGGTCACAGTGCCTTTCATCATCGAGATGTGGCCCGGGAACGAGCAGAAGAAGCCGTATTTCTCGTTGGCATCGAGCTTGGACACGTCGAAGGTCACCGAGTCGGTTTCCTTGGCGCCGATGACCTTGGTGTGAGCGATGACGCGGGCATCACCCTCCTTCAGGTAGTTCTTGTCGATGCCAGCACTCAGGCCGTCGGTGGCGATCGGCTGCATGTCGGCTTCTTTACTGATCACCAGGTTATGGCCCATGACGTTTTTCGGCAGGCTGCCAGAATGGGTCAATTCAACGGTGAAGGTCTTGCAACTCTTGTCGATTTCAATGGCCTTGGTGTTGAAGGACATTTGGTCAGTAGAGTCAACGGTGACTTTGCACTCGGCAGCCATCAATTGGCTGCTGGCCAGTGTCAACAGGGATACCGCAACGAGTTTGGCAAACATGGTGAATCTCCAAGGCAGGGTGAATGGACATGCGAATGAACAGAAGACTGCCTGAAAACTTCGCAAGTTCCTATGACCTGAAGCAAAAACTGTATACAACTTTCGGGCTATTGGACCGATCGAGACAATCTACCAGCCAGGTGTCTGCCCCGGCCCTATCATCAGAGCGTCCTCATTTTTCAGAGCGCCTGTCATGTCTATCAATACCCTGTTGTGCAGCTTGCTCGCCGCGTATGCCTGCGGTGCCAGCGGAACCTGTGAAACGCCCAAACGCGAAGTTTAGCCCTTGGAGCGTAGCGCGCCTGCCTTTAACCTGTGGTCCTGATCGACCCTGGAGCAAGGCATGTCATTAAAATCCGTTTGTGTATTCTGCGGCGCCAGCACTGGCACCCACCCCGCCTATCGTGAAGCGGCCGTGGCCCTTGGCCAGGCCTTGGCCGAACGCAAGCTGACCCTGGTTTACGGCGGCGGGGCGGTTGGCCTGATGGGCGTCGTCGCCGATGCGGCACTGGCGGCAGGTGGCGAAGTGATCGGCATCATTCCCCAGAGCTTAAAGGACAAGGAAATCGGCCACAGTGGCCTGACCCGCCTTGAAGTGGTCGACGGCATGCATGCGCGCAAGGCGCGGATGGCTGAACTCAGCGATGCTTTCATCGCGTTGCCCGGTGGCCTGGGCACCCTGGAAGAGTTGTTCGAAGTGTGGACCTGGGGCCAACTGGGTTACCACGGCAAACCGTTGGGCTTGCTGGAAGTGAACGGCTTCTACAGCAAACTCACTGGTTTTCTCGATCATATCGTCGGCGAAGGCTTCGTTCGCGCGGCACACCGTGACATGCTGCAGGTGAGCGAATCGCCACAGACGCTGCTCGACGCTCTGGATCGTTGGCAACCGACCGTTGCGCCAAAATGGGTCGAGCAAAAACCCGACTAACGACTCGACACCGATACAGGGCAGAATACGCGCCGCTCAAACCTCACCTTCGACCCCAGAGGATCGCCCATGGCCAAACCCAATTACTCCTTCGCCAAACGTCAGAGAGACCTGGCCAAGGAACAGAAGAAAGAGGAAAAGCTTCAGCGCAAGAAAGCAATGGCTGAAGAAGACGCAGCGGCACTGAACCCGGATGCAGAAGGTGAAGTGGCGGCAGAAAGTGATGTAGAGGCACCGAAAGATCAGGCGCCCGACGCCTGAGTCCCCTCCGGGCCGGATGATTTGATCGGGCCCACGGATCTGTGACCGGGGTTGGCGGCGATGCTGCCGGCCCTCACTGTCCATTCCGAAATACTGCATATTCCTTTGTGGGAGCGGGCTTGCTCGCGAAGACGGCGGCACATCCAGTATTTATGTAACCGAAGGATCGCTTTTGCGAGCAAGCCCGCTCCCACATTGAGATCTTCGTTACTCCAACGGCATCACTGTGACCCGAACTTCGGGATCATGATTGCCGCCCCCCAGAATGACTCCACGCAACGGCGACACATCGGAAAAGTCCCGGCCCCAGGCCAGGGTGATGTGTTCCAGCGCCGGTTGCACATTGTTGGTCGGATCGAAGTCCACCCAGCCCGACACCGGACAAAACACCGACACCCAGGCATGGGACGCATCGGCACCAATCAATCGTGGTTGACCAGGCGGCGGCTGAGTCAACAGGTAGCCGCTGACATAGCGCGCAGCCAACCCACGCGAGCGTACGCATGCGAGCATCAGGTGGGCGAAATCCTGGCAAACCCCGCGCCGTCGCTCCAGCACTTCCACCAGAGGAGTCGCTACCTGCGTCGCTTCGGCATCGAAAGTGAACTCACTGAAGATTTTCTCCATCAAGGCTTGGACCCCGAGCAACAGCGGCCGCTCCGCCGGAAAACAGCTCTCGGAAAATTCAACGAAATTGCGCTTCAGATGCACATAAGGTGATTCGAACCGGTATCGGCAGGCTTCGAGCAATTGCGGCGAAAGCGGCTGGCTGCTGTAGGTCAGTACGTTGCGGGTGTCTTCCCATGCTGGGGATCGATTGAAATCGACCCGGGGCCGGGGCAGTACCTCAATCGTCAGGCTGGCATTGACCAGCAGTTCATCATGGGGGCGCTCGAACGCCAACCGGGTCAAAGGGTTTCCGAACACATCCAGCTCATCTCGGCGTGAAGTCGGCTCCGGACTGATCTGCAACTGCTGGTCGCAGCAACGCTGCCATGCACAAGGCCTGGGCCACAAATGCGCCAGTTGCTGGGCCAGGGACACCGGACTGTCGTAGTGATAATGGGTATCGTGGAAAATCTGGTAGTGAGCGCTCATCAGACGGACACCGTGCGCTGGCTGACATCATCGACGTGGGCGAAGTGACGCAAGGCCAGGCGATCCGATACCTGCCCGCTGGCATCGGCAATCTCTTGCAGCAGATCGGCCAGCCCTTCGACGGCGGCGCGCACGCTGGCAGCGCCAAACAACGGGTTTTCCAGGCAGCCAAGATCGAAACGCGCCAGACGCTCCACCAACTGTGGCAGGCCCGCTTCGCGAGGTACGCCAAAGTCGTCGCACAGGCGCTTGAGCGTGCGGGTCACCAGCTTCAACTGGAACAGCACCGCGTGCGGGTTCTGCTCATCAAGCAACAACAGGTCGAGTACCGGGATCAATTGCGCCACCGCCAGGTACCGCGAACGATAGGTAATGCTGCTGTTGCCCAGCTCCAGCAACCACTCCAGCCCGGCCTGATCGAAAGTCCCGGCGCCACGCAGGAACGCTGCCAGGCTAGCGCTTAGAAATTGCAGGCGCTCGATCCGCCGACCGATCATCAGGAATCGCCAGCCTTCGTCCCGGGTCATGTCGTCCAGGGCAAAACCGGACAGCGCCGCGAGGGACATCACTAGCCGGTTGAGGAAGTCGAGTAACTCGCCGAAGTCCGGTTCTTCGGTCTCAAGCTCCATCGCTTCACGTTGCAGCTCCACCAACGCCTGCCAATTCTCCCGCGAGAGCTTGCCACGCACTTGCGAGGCCGCCCATTGCAAACGTTGCAAGTTGGAACGCAGGCTGAACGGCCAGTCATCGCCGAGTATCGCCGCCAGCAATCGCTCCGGCAGCTCACCTTCGTCAGGCAACAACATCAATCGTTCGCCAAGATCGACCGCAGCCTCCAGGGCCTGCGGGTCATCGCCGTCGACATAACGAGCCAGCATGATTCGCAGCAATCGGGCGCTGTCATCGCAGCGTTCGCAGTAACGGCCGAACCAGAACAGGTTTTCCACCACCCGCGATGGCAGGTAAGGATCGCGGCGCACCAGGTCATGCACGCCGATATTGCGCTGGGCTTTCCACTGTTCGCCGTTCGGTGGACGTTCGCCCAGCACCCAGGTGTCCTTGCTCGCCCCGCCGCGCTGCATCGATACCACCTCGGCATCCGCCTGCGCGGCCACTCGGGTCAAGCCACCCGGCAACACCCGATAGCCGTCGCGACTGGCCACCGCATACACACGCATGCCGATGGCCCGGGGTTGCAGTTGACCGTCCTCGGCTTGCCATATCGGCGCTTGGGACAATTGCGCGAGTTCTTGCGCAACATAAGCATAGGGCCGCGACTGCATGCGCTCGGCCAGTACCTGACGCTGTTTTTCACTCAAGTCGCGGCCAAATACCGGAGCAAAGCTCTGGGACGGAAACGCCGGTTTAATCAGCAATTCCGGTAGTTTTTCCAAGGCCTGGGCCAGCACCGGCGCCTCACCGCACCACCAGGTGGCAATGGACGGCAGGATCAATTCTTCGCCAAACAGGTACTGGTTGATCTTCGGCAGGAAACCCAGCAAGCCTGGCGACTCCAGCACGCCACTGCCGAGTGCGTTGGCCACCAGCACCCGCCCCTGGCGCACGGCTTCGAGCAGGCCCGGAACGCCCAAGGCCGAGTCGGTGCGCAATTCCAGCGGGTCGCAGAAGTCGTCGTCGAGCCGACGCATGATCGCGTGGACCCGGCGCAAGCCACTCAGGGTCTTCAGGTAGACCGTGGCATCGCGCACCGTGAGGTCGCCACCTTCCACCAACGGATAGCCGAGCTGGCGAGCCAGGTACAGGTGTTCGAAATAGCTTTCGTTGAACCGCCCCGGCGTCAGCAGGACCACCAGCGGTACCTCATCGTCGCTTGGCGCCTGACGCGCCAGTGTTTCCTGGAGGGTGCGAAAGAACCCCGCCAGGTGCTGCACCTTCAAATCACGGTACAACTCGGGGAAGGCCCGGGACACGATGGTGCGGTTTTCCAGGGCGTAGCCAGCCCCGGACGGCGCTTGAGTGCGATCGGCCGTTACCCACCAGCGGCCATCGGGCGTGCGCGCAAGATCAACGGCGAACAGATGCAAAAAAGCACCGTCAGGCGGCTTGATGCCTTGGCAGGGCCAGAGGAAATTGTTGTGGCCAAATACCAGTTCAGCCGGCAGCAGACCTTCGGCGATCAAGCGTTGAGGGCCATAGAGATCGGCCAGTACGGCATTGAGCAAGCGCGCACGCTGGGCGATACCGGCCGATAATTGCTCCCACTCATCGGCGGCAATCACATGGGGCAGCAAGTCCAGCTCCCATGGCCGATCGGCGCCCTTGGGATCGGCATAGACGTTATAGGTGACGCCGTTTTCCTGGATTTGCCGCGTCAGCAACGCCTGACGCTGCACCAACTGCGCGGGTGTGCTGCGCTGCAACTGGTCGAACAGTCGACGCCAGTGCGGCCGAATGGCACCGCTGTCATCGAGCAGTTCGTGATAGGTGCCCGCCGTCAGCGGGTAGCGGTCTAGCAAGTCAGGCATGGAAAGCTCGGCAGACAGCAGTGATCGGTCAGACTAACGCACGCTCATGACACCCGGATAGACGAAAAATCCGGGCGTCGTGTACGAATTAGAAACGTCGTAAATCGAGCGTCATCGGCAGCTCGTCGTTAATTTCCATCTTCGGTATCGGAAGTTTCCCCGGCGTGTGTCCGATACGGAAGAACCGCGCCATTCGCCGGCTCTCGGCTTCATTGGCGTTCACGGGCAATGCCTCGTAGTTGCGCCCGCCAGGATGGGCAACGTGATACTGGCAACCGCCCAGCGAACGCCCCATCCAGGTGTCGAGCAGGTCAAACACCAGCGGCGCATGGACCGGGATGGTCGGTTGCAGGCAGTTGGCCGGTTGCCAGGCACGGAAGCGCACACCGGCGACGAATTCGCCGACGCGCCCAGTGGGCTGCAACGGCACGGGTATGCCGTTGCAAGTCAGCAGGTAGCGTTGTGGCGGCAATCCACTGAGCTTGACCTGCAGGCGCTCCAGGGACGAGTCGACGTAACGCACCGTACCGCCGACCGCGCCCTCCTCGCCCAGCACATGCCACGGCTCAAGTGCCTGGCGCAGTTCCAGGGCGATGCCATTGACGGCGTAGTCTCCGACCTTGGGAAAACGGAACTGCAGGTGCGCCGCGAACCACTCTGCCCGCACTGGATAACCGGCGACATTGAGATCGGCAATAACGTCAGCAAAATCCTGCTCGATAAAATGCGGCAACAGGAACCGGTCGTGCAGCTCGGTGCCCCAGCGCGCCAGCTTCGGCGGTGCATAAGGCTCACGCCAGAACCGTGCAACCAACGCCCTCAGCAAGAGCTGCTGGGCCAGGCTCATGCGTGCATGAGGTGGCATTTCAAAGGCACGCAGTTCCAGCAAGCCCAGGCGACCGGTCGCGCCATCCGGTGAATAGAGCTTGTCGATGCAGAACTCGGCGCGATGGGTATTGCCGGTCACATCGATCAACAGGTTGCGCAGCAGGCGATCCACCAGCCAGGGCGCGCACTCCTCGCCCGGCCCGGGCATCTGGGCGAAGGCGATTTCCAGTTCATACAAGGCGTCGTTGCGCGCTTCGTCGACCCGCGGAGCCTGGGATGTCGGGCCGATAAACAGGCCGGAAAACAGGTAAGACAAGGACGGATGATTATGCCAGTAGCTGATCAGGCTGCGCAGCAGATCCGGACGCCGCAGAAACGGTGAATCCGCCGGTGTCGCGCCTCCCAGTACGAAGTGGTTGCCCCCACCGGTGCCGGTGTGTCGGCCGTCGACCAGGAATTTTTCGGTGGTGAGTCGGGTCTGGCGCGCTTCTTCGTAAAGAAACTCGGTGCGTTCGACCAACTCGTCCCACGTCGCGGATGGCTGCACGTTGACTTCGATCACGCCAGGATCGGGGGTGATGCGAAAGTTGCCCAGGCGCGGATCGCCCGGCGGTTCGTATCCCTCCAGCAATACCGGGCAATCGAGCTCCCGGGCCGTGGCTTCGATGGCTGTCACTAACTCCAGATAGTCTTCGACCCGCTCCAGCGGCGGCATGAACAGGTACAACCGGCCTTCCCGCGCTTCGGCGCAGAAGGCGGTGCGGGTCAGCCAATCGGCGGATTCATCGACCTTGGGGGCCCGATCTTCAATCAGCGCCGCCGCACCTTGGCGCTGCATTTGCTCAGTGCCAGGCAGCGCCGGGAAATCCTGGTTGGGATCATTGGGGTGAATGAACGGATACTCCGCCGCCTTCACCCACGGCTGCGAACCCAGCGGCAGACGATAGCCCAATGGCGAGTCTCCCGGCACCAGGCGGCAATGTTCGTCACGCAGATACCAGCGGCCGCTTTGCCACTGATCACCCTTGGCGGTGCGCGCTAACGGCAGGACTTGGCCAATCACCTTGTCGAGGCCCTGACTGAAGACTTTGCGCAAACGCGCACGCTCCAGCGGCTCTTCGAGTCGAGAGTCTTCGGCGCTGACATTTTGCGGCAAAGCCCCTTCGCGCCAGAGGTAATAGAAATTGTCTTCGTAGGCTGGAAACACAAAGCGCGTAGGAATGTTCAAGCGCTCGGCGACACTTGCCAGAAAACGCCCGGCCAACTCGCCATCGGCGCCATAATCTTGTTGCTCGTCGGCAATCAGCGCGCTGTCGTGCCAGATCGGCACGCCGTCGCGGCGCCAATAGCAATTGAGCGACCAGCGCGGCAGTTGTTCACCGGGATACCATTTGCCCTGGCCATAATGCACCAGGCCTTGCGGGGCATAACGCTTTCGCATGCGCTGGAACAGTTCGGCGGACAGTCGACGCTTGTTCGGTCCCAGCGCTGCGGTGTTCCACTCGGCACCGTCCGGGTCGTCGATGGACACAAAGGTCGGCTCACCGCCCATGGTCAGGCGCACGTCGCCTTCGAGCAGGTCGGCATCGATCTGCCGGCCCAGGGCCTGGATCGCCAGCCACTGCTCTTCGGTGTAGGGTTTTGTAACCCGCGGGGCTTCCCAGATCCGCTCCACGGACATTTCATGGCTGAACTCGCACTCGCACGGTTCCACCAAGCCACTGATCGGTGCCGCAGAAGAGGGATCGGGACTACAGGCCAACGGAATATGCCCTTCACCGGCAAACAGCCCTGAGGTTGCATCCAGGCCGATCCAGCCAGCACCGGGCAGGTACACCTCGCACCAGGCGTGCAGGTCGGTGAAGTCCACTTCAGTCCCGGAAGGACCGTCGAGGCTTTTCAGGTCGGCGGTCAATTGGATCAGGTAACCCGACACGAAACGCGCGGCCAGCCCCAGGTGACGCAGCAGTTGCACCAGCAACCACGCCGAATCGCGACAGGAACCGGAGGCCTGCTCCAGGGTGTGCTCGGGCGTTTGCACGCCCGGCTCCATGCGGATCAGGTAGTTGATATCTTCGCTAAGACGCTGGTTGAGCGCGACGAGGAAATCCACAGCCGGCAATGGCGAGCGGTCGATGCCGTCCAGATAAGCCTTGAACTTTGGCGTCAGGGGCAAGGTTTCCAGGTACGGCGCCAGCTCCTTGCGCTCGTCGGTCGCGTAAGTGAAGGGAATCTTTTCGGCGTAGGGCTCGAGGAAAAAGTCGAACGGATTGAACACCGCCATTTCCGCCAACAGATCGACCTCGATCCGCAACTCGTTGGTTTTTTCCGGAAACACCAGCCGTGCCAGGTAATTACCCTGGGGGTCCTGCTGCCAATTGATGAAATGCTGCTCGGGCGAAATTTTCAGCGCATAGGACAGTATCCGCGTGCGGCTATGGGCGGCGGGACGCAGGCGAACGATCTGCGGACCCAACTCGACAGCGCGGTCATAGCGGTAATGTGTGACGTGGTGCAATGCGACATGAATCGACACGGCGTGCCTCCTGCGAGCCCTAAGCGTATTGGAAAGCGCGCAAGACTTATGCCATCCAGCAGTGCTGGCGCTTTCTCCCGTTGCAGGAGGCAGTACAGCACCAAAATCGGGCGATGCGGGAAATTGGTTGGAGACGATTGCACGGATTTGTGGCGAGGGGATGGTGGCGAGCACCAAACCTGTGGCGAGGGGATTTATCCCCGTTCGACTGCGAAGCAGTCGCAGAGTCGTTCACCTGATCATTTGTGGTTGCCGGTTGTTGGGACTGCTTCGCAGCCCGTCGGGGATAAATCCCCTCGCCACAGGTGTCATCGGTACAGAAATGCAAAACGCCAACCCGAAGGTTGGCGTTCTGTTCAGCTCAAGCGAGGTTTAGCGCGGCACGACCGGCTTGCGCGCAGGCTTGGGCCCTTTGCCCTTGGCTGCTTCCTTGCGCTCCTTGGCCGCCTGCTGGTTGCGCGCGAATGCCGCCGCCTTGGCCTGCTCACGCTTGTCCCACGGATTGCCGCCATCGCTGGCGCGTGGAGGCAGGCCGGTGTGCTGGGTCAGGATCTTGGTGGTCTTTTCCCCTGCAACCTTGTGGCTGCCCGCCGGCGTGGAGTTCTTGCGACGGGCACTCTGGTAGCTGTCGGTGGACGGCTGGTGCAGCGGGATCAACTGGTTCTTGCCCGGCCCGATCAGGTCCGCGCGGCCCATGCGGGTCAACGCCTCACGCAGCATCGGCCAGCCTTTGGGATCGTGATAACGCAGGAACGCCTTGTGCAGGCGACGCTGCTCTTCGCTCTTGACGATGGTGACCGCGTCACTCTTGTAGGTGACCTTGCGCAACGGGTTCTTGCCCGAGTGGTACATCGCGGTGGCGGTGGCCATCGGCGACGGGTAGAACGCCTGCACCTGGTCGGCACGGAAACCGTTGCCCTTGAGCCACAGGGCCAGGTTCATCATGTCTTCGTCGGTGGTGCCCGGGTGGGCGGCGATGAAGTACGGAATCAGGTACTGCTCTTTCCCGGCTTCCTTGGAGTACTTCTCGAACATGCGCTTGAACTTGTCATAGCTGCCGATGCCCGGTTTCATCATCTGATTGAGCGGACCTTCCTCGGTATGTTCCGGGGCGATCTTCAGGTAGCCACCAACGTGGTGGGTCACCAGCTCTTTAACGTATTCCGGGGACTCGACCGCGAGGTCGTAGCGCAGGCCGGAGGCGATCAGGATCTTCTTCACACCCGGCAATTCACGGGCGCTGCGATACAACTGGATCAGCGCCGAATGGTCGGTGTTCAGGTTCGGGCAGATACCCGGGAACACGCAAGACGGCTTGCGGCACGCGGATTCGATTTCCGGGGTCTTGCAGGCGATGCGGTACATGTTCGCCGTCGGACCACCCAGGTCGGAGATCACGCCGGTAAAACCGGGAACCTTGTCACGAATTTCCTCGATCTCACGAATGATCGATTCGTGGGAACGGTTCTGGATGATCCGGCCTTCGTGCTCGGTAATCGAGCAGAAAGTGCAGCCGCCGAAGCAGCCACGCATGATATTCACCGAGAAACGGATCATGTCGTAGGCCGGGATCTTCTCCTTTCCATACGCTGGGTGCGGAACACGTGCGTAAGGCATGCCGAAGACGTAGTCCATCTCTTCGGTGGTCATCGGAATCGGTGGCGGGTTGAACCAGACGTCGACTTCGCCGTGCTTCTGCACCAGGGCACGGGCGTTGCCCGGGTTGGTTTCCAGGTGCAACACGCGGTTGGCGTGGGCGTAGAGCACTGCGTCATTGCGGACCTTTTCCACCGACGGCAGACGAATCACAGTCTTGTCGCGGGTCATCTTCGGGCTGGCCAGGATCTGCACGACCTTGGCTTCCTGTGGGTCCTCAACCGGCCCCTTTTCCTGCTCGATGGCGCAAGCCTGGGTGTCCTGGGTGTTCACGTACGGGTTGATGATCTTGTCGATCTTGCCCGGACGGTCGATGCGCGTGGAGTCGACTTCGTACCAGTCTTTCGGTGTGTCGCGACGGATGAACGCGGTGCCGCGCACATCGGTGATGTCTTCGATCTTGTGACCGTAGGACAGGCGCTGCGCGACTTCGACGATCGCACGCTCGGCGTTGCCGTAGAGCAGGATGTCGGCGCAGGCGTCGATCAGGATCGAGTTACGTACCCGGTCCTGCCAGTAATCGTAGTGGGCGATGCGGCGCAGGGACGCTTCAATGCCACCCAGCACGATCGGCACGTGCTTGTACGCTTCTTTGCAGCGCTGGCTGTAGACCAGGCTCGCGCGATCCGGACGCTTGCCCGCCAGGCCACCCGGGGTGTAGGCGTCGTCGGAACGGATTTTCTTGTCGGCGGTGTAGCGATTGATCATCGAGTCCATGTTGCCGGCCGCGACACCGAAGAACAGGTTCGGCTCGCCGAGCTTCATGAAGTCGTCTTTGGACTGCCAGTTCGGCTGGGCAATGATCCCGACGCGGAAGCCCTGGGACTCCAGCAGCCGGCCGATGATCGCCATGCCGAACGACGGGTGATCGACGTAGGCATCACCGGTGACGATGATGATGTCGCAGGAATCCCAGCCGAGCTGATCCATCTCCTCCCTGCTCATCGGCAGGAATGGTGCTGGTCCGAAACATTCGGCCCAGTACTTCGGATAGTCAAATAACGGTTTGGCTGCTTGCATGTCGATAACCGGTGTTGGCTTTCATTGAATTTCGCGGGCGCGGAATATAGCACAAATTTTGACCAATTCCGACGGCTGTGGTCGGAAATTGCGCGCAACTTATGTGGGAGCGGGCTTGCTCGCGAAGGCGGTGTTTCAGTCGACATTGATGCTGCCTGACACACCGCTTTCGCGAGCAAGCCCGCTCCCACAGGTTATTCGTCGTCGTCGAAGTTGTAGCTACCCGGCGCCAGGTTCTCGAATCGCGTGTATTTACCGATAAAGGCCAGGCGGATAAAGCCGATCGGACCGTTCCGCTGTTTGCCGATGATGATTTCGGCGATGCCCTTGTGCTCGGTTTCAGGGTGATACACCTCGTCGCGATACACGAACATGATCACGTCGGCGTCCTGCTCGATCGCTCCGGATTCACGCAAGTCGGAGTTCACCGGGCGCTTGTTCGGGCGTTGTTCCAGGGAACGGTTCAGCTGGGACAGCGCAACGACCGGGCAGTTGAATTCCTTGGCCAGGGCTTTCAGGGACCGGGAGATCTCGGAAATCTCGTTGGTCCGGTTATCACCGCTGGAGCCCGGGATCTGCATGAGTTGCAGGTAGTCGATCATGATCAGGCCGACTTCGCCATGCTCACGCACCAGGCGGCGGGTTCGTGCACGCATTTCCGAGGGGCTGATGCCGGCGGTATCGTCGATGAACAGCTTGCGATCATTGAGCAGGTTGACCGCCGAGGTCAGGCGTGGCCAATCGTCATCTTCCAGTTGGCCGGAACGCACCTTGGTTTGGTCGATGCGCCCCAGCGACGACAACATACGCATGATCAGCGATTCGCCTGGCATCTCCAGCGAGTAAACCAGAACCGCCTTCTCGCTGCGCAATACGGCGTTTTCGACCAGGTTCATGGCAAAGGTGGTCTTACCCATGGACGGACGGCCAGCGACGATGATCAAGTCCGCCGGCTGCAGGCCGCTGGTCTTTTCGTCGAGGTCGGTATAACCGGTGGACAGGCCGGTGATGGCGTTATCGGTGTTGAACAAGGTGTCGATGCGATCGATGGCCTTGGTCAGCAGGTCATTCACACCCACCGGGCCACCGGTTTTCGGCCGGGCCTCGGCGATCTGGAAGATCTGCCGTTCGGCTTCATCGAGAATCTCGGCGGCGGTACGACCTTCCGGGTTGAAGGCGCTGTCGGCGATTTCGGTGCTGATGCCGATCAACTGACGCAGGGTGGCCCGCTCACGAACGATTTGCGCGTAGGCCTTGATGTTGGCGACCGAAGGCGTGTTTTTCGCCAGTTCGCCCAGGTAACCAAGGCCGCCGACCTGCGAGGTCTGACCTTCCTTGTCCAGCTGCTCGGACAGGGTCACGACATCGATCGGCATGTTCTGATCGGCCAGCTTGGCGATCGCACGGAAAATCAGACGGTGGTCATGTCGATAGAAATCGCCGTCGGAGACTTGATCAAGCACGCGCTCCCAGGCGTTGTTGTCCAGCATCAGACCACCGAGTACAGCCTGTTCGGCTTCGATGGAATGGGGCGGCACCTTCAGCGCGGCGGTTTGCAGATCGTATTGCTCGGGAGCAGAGATTTCGTTCATGGCCACTTGGTTGTTTGAGGAAAAGCAGGGATTGAAAACGGGCGTTACCAGAAAGACAAAGGGCACGACCTGTGAACAGGATCGTGCCCGATGTTACCGGCAAGCACCCGAGGGTGCCAGCCGACAAGTGCTGCTTAAGCTGCTACCACGACAACGCGTACGGTGGCTTCAACTTCGGCGTGCAGGTGCACGGCTACGTCGAATTCACCTACGTTACGGATAGTGCCGTTCGGCAGACGAACTTCGCTTTTCGCTACTTCAACGCCAGAGGCGGTCAGTGCGTCAGCGATGTCGTGAGTACCGATCGAACCGAACAGCTTGCCTTCGTCGCCAGCGGTGGCAGTGATGGTCACTTCCAGCTCGGCCAGTTGGGCAGCGCGGCTTTCAGCCGACGATTTACGATCTGCTGCGGCTTTTTCCAGCTCAGCACGACGCTCTTCGAACGCAGCCAGGTTGGCTGGGGTCGCAGCGGTAGCTTTGCCGTAAGGCAGCAGGTAGTTACGACCGTAACCAGCCTTAACGTTCACTTTGTCACCCAGGTTGCCCAGGTTGGTGACTTTTTCCAGAAGGATCAGTTGCATGTGAAAATCCTCTTAACTTTTAACCTTCACCGTTCGCGTCATCGGCGTCTTTCGGCGCGAGACGACCGCGAAAATCAATCAGGCTGTCGACGATGGCCAAGACCACCAGCAATGGATAGATCAGCTGCATGAACAGCAACAGCGTGACGTACAACCCCACCAGCCAGAATTTGGCCAGTCGCTTTTGCGCCACCAACCCGTGAATCAGGGCCAGCCCGGCGAAAACCAGCGGTACGCTGCACAGCGGTACCAGCATGGACATCTGGACACCAAGGTTCGGTGTCACAACCATGCCCGCCAGCAGCAACATCGCGGGACCCAGCGGGATTCGGACGGCGCGAAACTCGCGACCAAAACCACCGGGGTTGTACAACAACGCCTGCCAGTAGCGCCCGACAATCAGGCTCAGCACACTGACGATTTGCAACAACGCCGCAATCAGGCCGGTCAGGATCGGTGTAATCAGGGACGCGAAACGCGCTTGCTCGTCTACCGACATTTGCTGGTAGACCTCACCGAGTAGCGACGGCATGACCTTTATCAAAGCCTGCGCCAGCATCTCGATCTGGGGACCAAAAACCGCCCCCAGCACCACTGAAAACACCACTCCCATCGCTATGCTGACCAGCAGCACGCGGTTCCAGGACTCGCTTGCGCGCAAAACCAACGCAAGGCTCGCAGACCCCAGCAGCACCAGAAGTGCCCGTGGGTCGTCGGAGTAAAGCCACCAGATCAACGCTGGCAGCAGTCCCAGAGCAAGAACGCCCAGGGCGTCCTTCAATCCGCGCCGCAGGAGCACAAGGCATCCGGCGGCAGCACCCAACCAATACAACAACGGCAATGCCGCGCATCCAGCCACTACGAGAGTGGCCTGCATACGGCCCCGCATGATGAACTCAGCTAAGGCACGCATACATTCAATCCTTTGCTACGTGTCGACTGCCCGGTCTCAGCGGCCGTGGCTGTCGGTGTAGGCCAGCAGGGCCAGGAAGCGGGCGCGCTTGATAGCGGTGGCCAGCTGACGCTGATAACGTGCTTTGGTACCGGTGATGCGGCTTGGAACGATTTTGCCGGTCTCGGATACATAAGCTTTCAGAGTGTTGAGATCTTTGTAATCGATCTCTTTCACGTCTTCAGCGGTGAAGCGGCAGAATTTACGACGACGGAAGAAACGTGCCATTTGATAGGCTCCTTAAAAGGTCCGTGGATTACTCGTCAGCGTTATCGCTGTTGTCGCTGTCATCACTATCAGCGCTTTCAGCGCCTTCGTGCTCAGGACGGTCGCGACGCTCACGGCGCTCACTGCGGTTTTCTTCAGCCTTGAGCATCTCGGATTGGCCGGTAACGGCTTCTTCGCGACGGATGACCAGGTTACGGATCACTGCATCGTTGTAGCGGAAGTTGTCTTCCAGCTCGGCCAGGGCCTTGCCAGTGCACTCAACGTTCAGCATCACGTAGTGAGCCTTGTGAACATTGTTGATTGCGTAGGCCAGTTGACGACGGCCCCAATCTTCCAGACGGTGGATTTTGCCGCCGTCTTCTTCGATCAGCTTGGTGTAACGCTCAACCATGCCGCCGACTTGCTCGCTTTGATCCGGGTGGACCAAAAAGATGATTTCGTAATGACGCATGAATGCTCCTTACGGGTTGTAGCCTGCCGCTCAAAAGCGGTCAGACAAGGAGTGAATGACACTTATGGACTTGCGGACGCTAGACACGTTGGTGCCTGCCATCACAGCAAGGGGCGCAATTGTAGAGAAGGGGCGTGGGAGGCGCAAGGGAATTGGTGATTATTTGAACAACCTTCAATTCATGCCACACCACAAAACACTGTAGGAGCGAGCTTGCTCGCGATGGGGGCACTACATTCAACATTGATGCTGAATGTTACTCCGATATCGCCAGCAAGCCGGCTCCTACAGTTGGTGTTTCAATCAGGGCTTCTTGGCGGCAGCCTTGGCTTTGACGCTACGCTGACGCTGCGCTTCGAACAGGCATACGCCCGTCGCCACGGATACGTTGAGACTGCTGACGCTACCGGCCATCGGCAAGTTCACCAGATAATCGCAATGCTCGCGGGTCAGGCGGCGCATGCCTTTGCCTTCGGCACCCATGATCAGGATGGTCGGACCGGTCAGGTCCTGGTCATACAGACTGACCTCGGCCTCCCCCGCAGTACCCACGACCCACAGGCCACGCTGCTGGAGTTTTTCCAGGGTGCGCGCCAGGTTGGTCACGGCCACCAACGGAATCACTTCCGCCGCCCCGCACGCAACCTTTCGCACGACCGGCGTCAGAGTCGCGGACTTGTCCTTCGGCACGATCACCGCCAGCGCACCCGCCGCATCGGCAGAACGCAGGCAGGCGCCCAGGTTGTGCGGATCGGTCACGCCGTCGAGCACCAGCAGCAACGGTGCACCTTCGGTGCGATCGAGCAGCTCGTCGAGCATCGCCTCGCCCCACACCTGGCTCGGACTGACCTCCGCAACCACGCCCTGGTGCACGCCTTCAACCCAGGCGTCCATTTCACGACGCTCGGCCTGACCGACCTGCACACGATTTTCGTTGGCCAGCTCGATCAGCGTCTGCACCCGCGGATCACCGCGGCCTTCGGCCAGCCAGATCTGTTTGACGCGCTTGGGGTGGTGACGCAGCAACGCTTCAACAGCGTGCACGCCATAGATCTTTTCCAACTGACTCATGACTTGGCCTTAGGTTTACGCGCCCCGCCGCTTTTGGCTGGGGCCGAGCCCGCTTTTGGCGGACCTTTACGATGTTTGCTCGGTTTGGCTGGCTTGCCGCCGGCAGCCTTTTCAGGCGCCGACCGTCCGGTCTTTCCCGCAGACGCCGCTTTACCGCCGCTTTTCGCGCCGGCGAGCAACGCCTGCTTCATTTCACGACTCTTGCGCACTTCAGCGTTTTTCGCCGCGGCATCACTCGGACGATAAGCCTCGACCGCCTTTTCCTTGGCGGGACGACGGCCGGTTTTCGCCGGTGCCGGCTCCGCTTCGGTTTTAGCGGCAGGTGCTGCGGTCTCGGCGCCACGCTTCTTGCGGCCAATCGGCGCGCTGATGGTTTTTTCGGCCATCTCGAAGTCGATCTTGCGCTCGTCGAGATCGACGCGCATGACCCGCACTTCAACGGTATCGCCCAGGCGGAAACTGCGGCCGGTACGCTCACCGGCCAGGCGGTGGTGCACAGGATCGAAGTGGTAGTAATCGCCCGGCAGCGCGGTGACATGCACCAGGCCTTCGACATAAATGTCGGTCAACTCGACGAACAGACCAAAGCCGGTGACGGCGGTGATCACACCCGGGAACGACTCGCCCACGCGATCCTTCATGTACTCGCACTTGAGCCAGTTCACGACATCGCGGGTCGCTTCGTCGGCACGGCGCTCGCTCATCGAGCACTGCTCGCCGAGCTGCTCCAGGGCTGCTTCGTCGTACGGATAGATGCGCGCCTTCGGAATGGTCATCGCACCGGCACGGCGAACGTGCGGGGTGTCCTGCTTCGAATGGATCACGCTGCGGATCGCACGGTGCGTGAGCAAGTCCGGATAGCGGCGGATCGGCGAGGTGAAGTGGGTGTACGCCTCGTAATTCAGGCCGAAGTGGCCATGGTTATCGGCGCTGTACACCGCCTGGCTCAACGAACGCAGCATCACGGTCTGGATCAGGTGGAAATCCGGACGATCCTTGATCCCGGCCAGCAGTGCCTGGTAATCCTTAGGCGACGGGCCATCCTTGCCTTTGTGCAGGGACAGGCCGAGTTCGCCGAGGAATGCGCGCAGTTTTTCCAGGCGCTCCGGCGGCGGGCCGTCGTGAACGCGGTACAACGCAGGAATTTCGTGCTTCTTGAGGAATTCGGCGGTGGCCACGTTGGCCGCCAACATGCATTCCTCGATCAGCTTGTGGGCGTCGTTGCGAATGGTCGGACGGATTTCCGCGATCTTGCGTTCGGAGCCGAAGATGATCCGGGTTTCCTGGGTTTCAAAATCGATCGCGCCGCGCACGTGACGAGCCGCCAGCAATACCTTGTACAGCGAATACAGCTGCTTGAGGTGCGGCACCACGTCAGTGTATTCGCCACGCAGCTTGCGGGCTTCGCTGGCTTTGGGCGTTTCCAGCATCGCGCTGACCTTGTTGTAGGTCAGGCGGGCGTGGGAGTGGATCACCGCTTCGTAGAAGCAGTAATCGGTCATTTCGCCGGATTTGGAGATAGTCATCTCGCAAACCATGGCCAGGCGATCGACCTGTGGGTTCAGCGAGCACAAGCCATTGGACAGCTGCTCAGGCAGCATCGGGATCACACGCTCGGGGAAGTACACCGAGTTGCCGCGAACCTGAGCCTCGGCATCCAGTGCCGAACCGAGCTTCACGTAGCTGGAAACGTCGGCAATCGCCACGTACAACTTCCAGCCGCCGGAGAACAGGCGCAGCTTGCCCGGCTTGGCTTCGCAGTACACCGCATCATCGAAGTCGCGCGCATCTTCACCGTCGATGGTGACGAACGGCAGATGACGCAGGTCGATGCGTTTCTCTTTGTCTTTCTCTTCGACTTCCGGCTTGAGCTTGGCGGCTTCCTTGAGCACGGCATCCGGCCAGACGTGAGGAATGTCGTAGGTACGCAGGGCAACATCGATCTCCATGCCCGGCGCCATGTAGTTGCCCACGACTTCAACCACATCGCCTTGCGGCTGGAAGCGTGGTGTCGGCCAGTGAGTGATCTTCACTTCGACGAACTGACCGATCTGCGCGTTCGCGTTACGACCCGGTGTCACCAGCACTTCCTGCTGGATCTTCGGATTATCCGCAACGACGAAACCGATACCACCTTCTTCGAAGTAACGACCGACGATGGTCTCGTGAGCACGGGACACCACTTCGACGATCATGCCTTCGCGGCGACCGCGACGATCCAGCCCGGAAACACGCGCCAGCGCACGGTCGCCGTCAAACACCAGGCGCATTTGCGCCGGACTCATGAACAGGTCGTCACTGCCGTCGTCCGGCACCAGGAAGCCGAAACCGTCGCGGTGACCGCTGATGCGGCCCAGGATCAGGTCGAGCTTGTCCACCGGCGCATAAGTGCCGCGACGGGTATAGATGAGTTGAGCATCGCGCTCCATGGCGCGCAGACGGCGGCGCAGGGCTTCGATCTGGTCTTCCGTGGTCAGACCAAACTCTTCGACCAGTTGCTCGCGGTTAGCAGGCGAACCTCGATCAGCAAGGTGCTGAAGGATCAGTTCGCGGCTAGGAATGGGGTTTTCATATTTTTCCGCTTCACGAGCGGCCTCGGGATCGAGGGACTGCCAATCGGCCATTAGAGAGTTTTCACCTTGTCTATATGCGGGTTAGTTTGGCATAGGCGTAATGAAACGGGAAATTTCAGGCTAAGACGCCTCATCTAAAGCCCTATATCGACACCAGGATGTTGATTTAAATACCGCTGGTGAAATTTTTCAGGTTTTTTTGGTGCCGGGGGTTTACAGTTAAGAAGACGCTCCGTATAGTGCGCGCCATCGACGACGGACAACGTTGCCGATACTGCCCAGATGGTGAAATTGGTAGACACGCCAGCTTCAGGTGCTGGTGACCGCAAGGTCGTGGAAGTTCGAGTCTTCTTCTGGGCACCAATTTCGAGCTTGAGATTAGTTCAATTTCAAAGCTCACACAAAACCCGCGAAAGCGGGTTTTTTGCATTCTGGGACTCTGATTAATTAAATTTAAAATCAGGGGTTTACAGATCAAATTGCTCTCCGTATAGTGCGCCACATCAACAGCGGCAACGCTCGCGATGAATGCCCAGATGGTGAAATTGGTAGACACGCCAGCTTCAGGTGCTGGTGACCGCAAG
>NZ_JASCAE010000044.1:0-127327 GCF_029967975.1 Pseudomonas sp. V98_8 | reverse complement strand
CGAAGGGGCCATCCGACTCAACATCGATGTTGGCGGACAAGCCGCCTTCGCGAGCAGGCTCGCTCCCACAAGGGGATCTCGTTCGGTTCAGGGAAGTCGTGGCAGGCACTGGCACGCTTGCTGCTCTACCCCTGGGACAATCCCAATGTCCCGAGGACACGCCAATGAGTCAGCAAGCCGTCAAATTCGCCTACTGGGTACCGAACGTCAGCGGAGGGCTGGTGGTCAGCAAGATCGAGCAACGGACCCACTGGGGCATCGACTACAACCGCAAACTGGCGCAACTGGCCGAAGAGGCGGGGTTCGAATATGCGCTCACGCAGATTCGCTTCACTGCCGGTTACGGCGCCGAATACCAGCATGAGTCCGTCGCCTTCAGCCATGCATTGCTGGCCGCCACCCACAAACTGAAAGTCATCGCCGCGATCCTGCCGGGGCCATGGCAACCGGCACTGGCGGCCAAGCAACTGGCGACCATCGATCAACTGACCAACGGCCGGGTGGCGGTCAATATCGTCAGCGGATGGTTCAAGGGCGAATTCCAGGCCATTGGCGAGCATTGGCTGGAGCACGACGAACGCTATCGCCGTTCCGAAGAATTCATTCGCTCGCTCAAAGGCGTGTGGACCGAGGACAACTTCACCTTTCGCGGCGATTTCTATCGTTTTGACAACTACAGTCTCAAGCCCAAGCCACTGGGCCGGCCGGAGATCTTCCAGGGCGGCAGTTCCCGTGCGGCGCGGGACATGGCAGCGCGGGTGTCGGACTGGTACTTCACCAACGGCAATACCCCGGAAGGCATCAAGGCCCAGGTCGACGACATTCGCGCCAAGGCCGCGGCGAACAATCACTCGGTGAAGGTTGGCGTAAACGCCTTTGTCATCGCCCGAGATACGGAAGAAGAGGCGCGAGCGGTGCTGGCGCAGATCATCGACCAGGCCGATCCGCAGGCAGTGAATGCCTTCGGTGATGCGGCGAAACAGGCGGGCAGGGCATCACCCGAAGGCGAGGGCAACTGGGCGAAATCCACGTTCGAGGACCTGGTGCAGTACAACGACGGCTTCAAGACCAACCTGATCGGTACGCCGCAACAGATCGCCGAGCGCATCGTCGCATTGAAAGCGGTGGGTGTAGACCTGGTGCTGGCGGGGTTCCTGCACTTTCAGGAAGAAGTCGAATACTTCGGCAAGCGGGTGTTGCCGCTGGTGCGTGAGTTGGAGGCCAAGGGGCTGGTGAAGCCGCAAACAGCCGTCGCCTGAACACGACTGATCGTTCCCACGCTCTGCGTGGGAACTCCTCACCGGACGCTCCGCGTCCGCTTCAGGGACGCGGAGCGTCCCGGGCTGCATTACCACGCAGAGCGTGGGAATGATCAGTGCCGGGTTTCAGGCCGAGGTCCGACAGGCTCGGATGGTCGTCAGGACGACGCCCCAGCGGCCAGTGGAACTTGCGCTCGCTTTCCTTGATCGGCATGTCGTTGATGCAGGCGAAGCGCCGCGCCATCAGGCCGTCTTCGTTGAACTCCCAGTTTTCGTTGCCATAGGAGCGGAACCAATTGCCCGAATCGTCGTGCCATTCATAGGCATATCGCACGGCGATGCGGTTATCGGTAAACGCCCAAAGCTCCTTGATCAGGCGATAATCCAGTTCCTTGGCCCATTTGCGCGTCAGAAAGCCCTTGGCTTCTTCGCGGTTGTAGGCGAACTCGGCGCGGTTTCGCCATTTCGTGTCCAGGGTGTAGGCCAGCGAAACGCGCTCCGGGTCGCGGGAGTTCCAGCCATCTTCGGCCAGGCGAACTTTTTCAATGGCCGATTCACGGGTGAACGGCGGCAATGGCGGACGAACTTCGGCGTTAGACATTTCATGTCTCCCTATTAAATTAAAGTTCAAACAAGTTGTCGGTCTTGATCAGGTTATTACAGGTCCAATAACTTCCGCGCCATGCATTGCGCATTATCGGCAGCCCTGTGGTCACCCATGACAAGCGCGACGGTAATGGCTCCGTCAATCAGGATCAGCAGCTGTTTGGCCAGCATCTGCGGATCTTCAGCGCCATATTCGGTACACAGCTCGCACACGTAGTCGAGCAGCTTTTGTTTGTGTTCTTTGGCCACCAGGCGCACCGGGTCCTGCGGATCGCCGGTTTCACCGCTGGTGTTGATGAATGCGCAGCCGCGAAAACCTTCGCTGGCAAACCAGGACGTGAGTACGGTGAACAGGTTGAGCAGGCGTTCGGCTGGCGTCTGGGCCTGTCCGACTTCGCTTCTGTACCACTGCATCCAGCGTTCATCCCGGCGTTGCAGGGCAGCGACGGTCAGCTCCTCCTTGTTGGCGAAGTAGCGATAGATACTTTTTCTGGAGACGCCGGCGGTTTTCACCAGGAGATCCATGCCCGTGGCGGCAATGCCACTTTTGTAGATCAACTTTTCGGTGACATCCAGAATGATGTCGCGTGTGTCGTTGCTGGTTATCTTGTTCATGTGGATACAGTAGAACGATCGTTCTCCATGGTCAACCTGTTTCTGAGATCAAAAGATCGCAGCCTTCGGCAGCTCCTACACTGATCTCTGTAGGAGCTGCCGAAGGCTGCGATCTTTTATAGGGTATGAGCCTCATCGCAAGACCCAAACCGAACGATGGTGTAAGCTCTCGGGTTCTTCGGATTCGACCCATTGCGAGCCCTATGCCGTCGCTTTTCAAACGCCCCCTGCTGCCCAAACTGCGCAGTTTCCCGCTGACCGCCTATGCCGTCACCATCCTCTCTGGCGCCGCCGAGTTCCGCCGTTGCCTGCTGGAAAAAATCGCCAGCGCCACCCAGCGCATCTATATCGTTGCGCTGTACCTGCAACAGGACGAGGCCGGCCAGGAAATTCTCGACGCCTTGCACGCGGCCAAGCTGGCACGGCCGGAACTGGAAGTGGCGGTGGTCGTTGACTGGCTGCGCGCCCAGCGCGGGCTGATCGGTGCCGGCAAGCAGCCGGGCAACTCGGCCTGGTATCAGGAAATGACCCGCACCCACCAAAGCGTCGTGCCGGTGTACGGCGTGCCCGTGCAGACCCGCGAGCTGTTTGGCGTGTTGCACTTGAAGGGTTTTGTCATCGATGACTGCGTGATCTACAGCGGTGCGAGCCTGAACAACGTCTACCTGCACAAGTTCGACAAGTACCGGTACGACCGTTACCACCTGCTGCACAATCGCGCGCTGGCCGACTCGATGCATCACCTGGTACAGCACGGCCTGGTGGCTTCAAAGGCGGTGCATCGCCTGGACCTGCCAAACCTGCCGACCACCCGCAGCCTGCGCAACGACATCGGCGACCTGCGCAGCCGTCTCAAGCACGCGGCCTACGACACGACCCAGGGCACCACGGACAAAGATGGCCTGTCGGTCAGCCCGCTGCTGGGCGTAGGCAAGAACAATCCGTTGAGCCGGGTGATTGGCGAGCTGATCGGCAGCGCCCGGCAGCAGCTGACCATCTGCACGCCGTACTTCAACCTGCCCTTGGCGGTGACCCGGGAAATCAACCGGGCGCTGGCCAGGGGGGTGAAGATCGACATCGTGGTCGGAGACAAGACCGCCAACGACTTCTACATCCCGCCGAGCGAGCCGTTCAAGGTGATCTCGGCGCTGCCGTATCTCTACGAAATCAGCTTGCGCCGCTTTGCCAAGCGGCATCAGCGCAACATCGACAGCGGCCAGTTGAACCTGCACTTGTGGAAGGACGGCGACAACACCTACCACCTCAAGGGCATGTGGGTCGATCAGCGCTACACCTTGCTGACCGGCAACAACCTAAATCCGCGGGCGTTTCGTCTCGATCTGGAAAACGCCTTGCTGATCGATGATCCGCAAAACGAATTGCTCGAACCCCGCCGCACCGAGCTTGCACAGATCTTCGAGCACACCCGGCGCATCGAGCGCTACCAGGACCTGCAAACCCTGCCGGATTACCCGGCGGGGGTGGCGAAGTTTCTCAAGCGGGTAAGCCGGGTGCGCATCGAGCGGTTGCTCTACCGCATTCTGTAGGACCATAAAAGCTTCGCTGGCAAGCCAGCTCCTACAGGGGAATGCGATCACCTGTAGGAGCGGGCTTGCCAGCGAAGACGTCCGTCCAGACGCTACAAGACTCAGTTCAACCCAAGCTTGCCCCGGAACGTCGACAGATCTTCAGCCAGCCTATTCACCGGCCCGACCAGCGCCTTGCGATCGTCTTCGCCGGCAAGCCTGACTCCTACAGGCGAGCCAGGCTTGCCGGCGTGTCTGTTGCACCGCGATATCGTTTTTCGCGGGCAAATCGGGATCAGCCGTTACGGTGACGCAAACTGCGCTCCATCCGAGCAATCCCTTCCTCCAGCAACGACCGCGGGCAGCCGAAGTTCAGGCGCACGAACTGTTGGCAGCCATCGCCGAAATCCAGGCCCGGGCTCAGGCCGACCCTGGCCTGTTCGAGGAAGAACTGTTGCGGGTTGTCCAGCCCCAGGGCCGAGCAGTCGAGCCAGGCCAGGTAGGTGCTTTGCGGCACATTCATCGTAATGCCCGGCAAACGGCTGCGCACGGCGTCGACCAGGTAATCGCGGTTGCCCTGCAGGTAGTCCTTCAGCGCGACCAGCCAGGGGGCGGCTTCGCTGTAGGCGACGCGGGTCGCTTCCATGCCCAGCGGGTTGACGCTGTCGACCATGCCGCAACGGGCATGATTGACCTTCTCGCGCAGGTGGCGGTCCTGGATGATCATGAACGAGGTTTTCAGGCCGGCGATGTTGTAGGCCTTGCTGGCCGACATCAGCGTGATGGTGCGCTGGGCTATTTGCGGGCTCAGGGACGCCATGGGCAGGTGTTGGCGACCGTCGAAGCACAGTTCGGCGTGGATCTCGTCGGAGATGATCCAGGCTTCGTTGGCCAGGCAGATGTCGGCAATAGCCTGCAGTTCATCCCGGGCGAAGGCTTTGCCCAACGGGTTGTGCGGGTTGCTCAGGAGCAGCGCACCGCCGCCTTGCAGGGACTCGTTCAAGGTCGCCAATGGCGTGGCGTAGGTGCCGTCGGGTTGCGGGTCGAAGCTCAGCTCGACCTTGTTCAGGCCCCAATGACCCGCTGCGTGACGCAGGGGCGGGTAGTTGGGAACCTGCACCACTACATTCTGTGCCGGCTGTACCAGCGCCTTGAGCGCCATGTTGAAGCCCGACTCGACGCCCGGCAGGAAGATCAGCTCTTGCGGCTCGACGCGCCAGGCGTACTTGTTCCACAAATCGGCAACGATGGCCTCGCGCAAATCGTCCTTGGCCACGCTGTAGCCGAGCAACGGGTGTTCCAGGCGCTTTTGCAGGGCCTGGATAATCATCGGCGGCGCGGCGAAATCCATGTCGGCGACCCACATCGGCAGCACGTCGGCCGGGTAACGGCTCCACTTGGTGCTACCAGTGCCGTGGCGGTCGAACACCTGATCAAAATCGAAAGTCATGCGCAGTCTCGTAAACGCTGGGTTGGAATGGCAACCATGATAATCGCCAAGCCCCTGTGGGTGCGAGCAAGGATATCGATGGTTGCCCGACGGTCGGTTTTCACACAAGACGCCTACCCATTGTCTACAGTTTCAGGTGTCGGTAGCGAGACTGCCGCCACCGTGATTGTCCAGAAGAATCCGGCAACGTACCGGATTTCCACCTGTTAAGGAGTGCACGATGGACCTCAGCCGTCGTCAGTTCTTCAAGGTCGCCGGTATCGGCCTTGCAGGCTCGAGCCTGGGCGCGTTGGGCATGGCCCCGACTGCCGCTTTCGCCGAGCAAGTTCGCCATTTCAAGCTTGCCCACACCCATGAAACCCGCAACACCTGCCCGTATTGCTCGGTCGGTTGCGGGGTGATCATGTACAGCCAGGGCGACGCGGCCAAGAATGTCGCGCAAAATATCATCCACATCGAAGGTGACGCCGACCATCCGGTGAACCGCGGCACCCTGTGCCCCAAAGGCGCAGGCCTGCTGGACTTCATCCATAGTCCCAGCCGCCTGCAATATCCGCAGGTGCGTAAGCCCGGCAGCAGCGAGTGGACGCGAATCTCCTGGGATGAAGCGCTTGATCGCATCGCCGACCTGATGAAGGCTGACCGCGACGCTAACTTCATCGAGAAGAACGCCCAGGGGCAGACGGTCAACCGCTGGCTGACCACCGGATTCCTCGCGGCATCGGCGGCGTCCAACGAAGCGGGCTACATCACCCATAAGGTGGTTCGCAGTCTCGGCATGCTGGGGTTCGATAACCAGGCGCGTGTCTGACACGGCCCGACGGTGGCAAGTCTTGCCCCGACGTACGGCCGTGGTGCCATGACCAACCACTGGACCGATATCGCCAACGCGAATCTGGTTCTGGTAATGGGCGGCAACGCAGCGGAGGCGCACCCCTGTGGTTTCAAGTGGGTGACCGAAGCCAAGGCGCACAACAAGGCTCGGTTGATCGTGGTCGACCCGCGATTCACCCGCACGGCCTCCGTGGCCGACTATTACGCGCCGATCCGCACTGGCACCGACATCGCCTTCATGGGCGGGCTGATCAATTACCTGCTGACCGAGGACAAGATCCAGCACGAGTACGTGCGCAACTACACCGACGTGTCGTTCCTGGTAAAACCCGGGTACGGCTTCGAGGACGGGATTTTCAGCGGTTATGACGCGGCCAAGCGTGTGTACGCCGACAAATCCGGCTGGGGCTATGACCTGGGCGAAGACGGCTTCGTCAAGACCGACCCGACCCTGCAGGACCCGCGCTGCGTCTATCAACTGATGAAGCAGCATTACAGCCGCTACAACATCGAACTGGCGAGCCAGATTTGCGGCATGCCGGTCGATGCCATGCAGAAAATCTGGGAGGAAATCGCCACTTGCTCGCAACCGGGCAAGACCATGACCATCCTCTATGCACTGGGTTGGACCCAGCACTCGATTGGCGCGCAGATCATCCGCAGCGCGGCGATGGTGCAACTGTTGCTGGGCAACGTCGGCATGCCGGGCGGTGGGGTGAATGCCTTGCGCGGGCACTCCAATATCCAGGGGCTGACCGACCTCGGCCTGCTGTCCAATTCGTTGCCGGGCTACCTCACGCTGCCAGGCGACGGCGAGCAGGACTACAACGCCTATATCCTCAAGCGCACGCAAAAACCGTTACGGCCTGGTCAACTGTCCTATTGGCAGAACTACAGTAAATTCCACGTCAGCCTGATGAAAGCCTGGTACGGGGCCAATGCCACCCTGGAAAACAACTGGGCCTTTGATTATCTGCCGAAACTGGACATTCCCAACTACGACATCCTCAAGGTGTTCGACCTGATGGGCCAAGGCAAGGTCAACGGTTACATGTGCCAGGGTTTCAACCCCATTGCCGCGTTGCCGGACAAGAACCGCGTCATGGCCGCACTGGCCAAGCTCAAATGGCTGGTGGTGATGGACCCGCTGGCCACCGAAACATCGGAGTTCTGGCAAAAGGTCGGGCCCTATAACGACGTGGACAGCTCCGCGATCCAGACCGAAGTGATTCGACTGCCCACCACCTGTTTTGCCGAGGAAGACGGCTCGCTGGTCAACAGCAGTCGCTGGTTGCAATGGCACTGGAAGGGCGCCGATGGCCCTGGGGAGGCGTACACCGACATTCGCATCATGAGCGAGTTGTTCCTGCGCCTGCGCCAGCGCTATCAGGCTGAAGGCGGCGCCTATCCCGACCCGTTGCTGAAACTGTCGTGGCCGTACAAGGTGCCTGACGAACCGTCACCGGAAGAACTGGCCAAGGAGATCAACGGTTACGCCGTCACCGACTTTACCGACGCCACGGGGGCGCTTATCAAGGGCAACGCGCAACTGGCCGGTTTTGGCCAGCTCAAGGACGACGGTGGTACGGCGTCCGGGTGCTGGATTTTCTGTGGCAGCTGGACCGAAACGGGCAACCAGATGGCCCGCCGCGATAACAACGACCCGTACGGCATGCACCAGCACCAGGGTTGGGCCTGGGCCTGGCCGGCAAACCGGCGGATTCTCTACAACCGCGCCTCGGCCGACCCGCAAGGCAAGCCCTGGGACGATAAAAAGCGCCTGGTGTGGTGGAACGGCAAGGCCTGGGCCGGTACCGATGTGCCGGACTACAAAGCTGACGTGGCGCCGGAGGCGGGCATGAATCCGTTCATCATGAACCCCGAAGGCGTGGCGCGGTTCTTCGCCGTCGACAAGATGAACGAGGGGCCATTCCCCGAGCACTACGAGCCATTCGAGACGCCGATCGGCATCAACCCACTGCACCCGCAGAACAAGAAAGCCACCAGCAATCCGGCGGCACGGATCTTCGATTCGGTATGGGACACACTGGGTGTGGCCAAGGATTACCCCTACGCCGCCACCAGCTACCGGCTGACCGAACATTTCCACTTCTGGAGCAAGCACTGCAAGCTCAACGCCATTGCCCAGCCCGAACAGTTCGTCGAAATCGGCGAAGTGCTGGCCAGGGAACTCGGCATCGTCGCTGGCGACCGTGTGCGGGTCAGCAGCAAGCGAGGCTTCATCGAGGCGGTGGCGGTGGTGACCAAGCGGATTCGTCCGTTGCAGGTCAACAATCAGATCGTGCACCAGATCGGTATCCCGTTGCACTGGGGATTCACCGGGCTCACGCGCCACGGCTACCTGACCAATACCCTGGTGCCGTTCCTCGGCGATGGCAACACCCAGACCCCGGAATCCAAGTCATTCCTGGTCAACGTGGAGAAAGTCTAAATGGCCAGCCAAGACATCATTGCCCGCTCGGCCACCACTACTGTGCCGCCATCGGTACGCAACCTGGAGGAAGTCGCCAAGCTGATCGACACCACCAAGTGCATTGGCTGCAAGGCCTGCCAGGTCGCCTGCTCGGAATGGAACGAGCTGCGCGACGAGGTCGGGCACAACCTCGGCACTTACGACAACCCGCAGGACCTGACGGCAGAAACCTGGACCCTGATGCGTTTCACCGAGCACGAAACCGACGCCGGCAACCTGGAATGGCTGATCCGCAAGGACGGCTGCATGCATTGCGCCGAACCCGGTTGCCTGGCGGCGTGCCCCAGTCCCGGGGCGATCATCAAGCACGCCAACGGCATCGTCGACTTCAACCAGGATCACTGCATCGGCTGTGGCTACTGCATCACCGGTTGTCCGTTCAACATTCCGCGCATCTCGCAGAAGGACCACAAGGCCTACAAGTGCACCTTGTGCTCGGATCGGGTGGCGGTGGGGCTGGAACCGGCCTGTGTGAAAACCTGTCCGACCGGCGCCATCGTGTTCGGCTCCAAGCAGGACATGAAGGAACATGCCGCCGAGCGCATCGTCGACCTCAAGAGTCGTGGCTTCGACAACGCCGGCCTGTACGACCCCGCGGGCGTTGGCGGCACGCACGTGATGTATGTGCTGCACCACGCCGACACCCCCAGGCTGTACGCCGGACTGCCGAGCGATCCGGTCATCAGCCCGTTGGTGAGCCTGTGGAAGGGGCTCAGCAAGCCCCTGGCGCTGCTGGCCATGGGCGCGGCGGTGCTGGCCGGGTTCTTCCATTACGTGCGCGTCGGGCCACAGGTGGTCGAGGAAGATGAACGGCCGCCGTCGAGCGATCCTGCGGTGCATGAAGTCGATCCATCGGTGCATACCTATGATCCGAAGCGGGAGGACAGGCCATGATCCGCAAACAGATCCTGCGCTACACCAGCAACCAGCGCACCAACCACTGGCTGGTGGCGATTCTGTTCCTGATGGCGGGGTTATCGGGCCTGGCGCTGTTCCATCCGGCGCTGTTCTGGTTGAGCAACCTGTTCGGTGGCGGGCCGTGGACGCGCATCCTGCACCCGTTCATGGGCGTGCTGATGTTCGTGTTTTTCTTCGGCCTGGTCCTGAGTTTCTGGCGCGCCAATATCTTTATCGCCAATGATCGATTGTGGCTGCGGCGCGTCGACCGGGTGATGAAAAATGAAGAGGAGGGCGTGCCTGCCATCGGCAAATACAATCCCGGGCAAAAGCTGCTGTTCTGGACTTTACTGCTGTGCATGCTGGTGCTGTTGTTCAGCGGGCTGGTGATCTGGCGCGCCTACTTCAGCGCCTATTTCGGCATCACCAGCATTCGCTGGGCAATGCTGCTGCATGCGTTGGCCGGTTTCGTGCTGATCCTGAGCATCATCGTGCACATCTACGCCGGCATCTGGATCAAGGGATCGGTCAGCGCCATGCTGCATGGTTGGGTCAGCCGCGCCTGGGCAAAGAAACACCATGAGCTCTGGTACCGTGAAGTGACCCGGGATGAGCGTCCCGATCCGCCGCTGAACAGAAAAGGATAACCACTTGGCCACGATCCTGGAGCCGGGACAAATCGAAGCGGCGGCGACATCGCCGCCGTTTCTGCACCTGCCACCGCCGAACCTGTTTGCCTTGCGTGCATCGCGCCTGGAGCGCCTTGCCGACGGCCATCCGTTGGCCGATTACCTGCGTCTGGTGGCGGGGTTGTGCAACGTGCAGCAACGTCTGATGGACGATCCACCCGAGGCGGCACAACCGGACCCGCAACGCGTCAGGCAGTGCCTGGATCACGGCCTGCCACCGTTCTCCGCCGACAGCCTGGTGCGCGAGGATGCGTGGCTGGCGTATCTGCAAGCGCTGTTGCAGCGCTATCAGCCACCGGCGCAACCGGCGGTGGAAAACGCCGTGGCAACCTTGCGTGAGGCCAACGTCGGGCAGCGCAAGGCGTGGGCGATAGCCTTGGTCAGCGGACAGTTCGCCTTGCTGCCGGCGGCGCTGGTGCCATTTCTGGGGGCTGCGTTGCAAGTCGCGTGGAGCCATTGGCTGCTGAGTACTCCCGATCTCACCTTGAAACCCTGCAACAGTCTTAACCAGTGCCCGGCGTGTGGCTCACCGGCCATGGCTGGGGTGATCCGCCATCGCGGCAAGTACAACGGCTTGCGCTATCTGGTGTGTTCGCTGTGTGCCTGTGAATGGCATGTAGTGCGGGTCAAGTGTGTGTATTGCGAGCAGAGCAAAGGCCTGCAATACGTCAGCCTCGACACCGACCGTCACGCCGCGGACAAGGCACCGTTACGCGCCGAAACCTGCCCCGGTTGTCGCAGTTATCTGAAGCAGCTGTACCTGGAATGCGACGCCGAGGGCGAAGCTCTGTCCGCGGACCTGAGCAGCCTGATGCTCGACATGCGCCTGGAACAGGAGGGGTTTGCGCGCCCTGCGCCCAACCTGCTGCTGGCACCCGGGGGCGATTGAAGCGAACGTCTACACTCAGGCGGTCAACGTTTGCCGGAGCGCCTGATGTCTGCCAGATCCACCCGCCAAGCCTTGCGACTGCCTTCCATCGACAGCCTGCTGCGCCATCCGGCCTGCCAGCCGCTGGCCGAACGCTATGGGCGCGACGCCTTGCTCGCCAGCCTGCGCCAGTTGCTCGACGATTTGCGCCAACCGGTCCTGGCAGGGCAACTCGACGCGGTCGAACTCACCCCGCAAGTACTGGCGGGCAGGGCGGGCGAGCGTCTGGCCAGCCAGCATCGCAGTCAGGTGCGTCGGGTGTTCAACCTCACTGGCACGGTCCTGCACACCAATCTGGGGCGCGCCTTGTTACCGCAGGAAGCGATCGACGCCGTGCAAATGGCTGCGCGCTATCCTTTGAACCTGGAGTTCGACCTGCACAGCGGTAAACGCGGCGACCGCGACGATCTGATCGAGGACCTGATCCGCGAGCTGACCGGTGCCGAAGCGGTGACCGTGGTCAACAACAATGCCGCCGCGGTGCTGCTCACCCTCAACAGCCTGGGTGCGCGCAAGGAAGGCATCATCTCCAGGGGCGAACTGATCGAAATCGGCGGCGCCTTTCGCATCCCCGACATCATGGCGCGCGCCGGGGTCAAGCTGGTTGAAGTCGGCACCACCAACCGCACCCATGCCCGCGACTATGAAGCCGCGATCGGCGCGCGTAGCGGCTTGATCATGCGGGTACATGCGAGCAACTACAGCATCGAGGGGTTCACCACCCGGGTGCCGACCGTCGAGCTGGCGCGCCTGGCCCATCAACATGGCTTGCCACTGCTTGAAGACCTTGGCAGCGGCAGCCTGCTGGACCTGACCCGCTGGGGCTTGCCGGCCGAACCGACGGTGCGCCAGGCCCTGCTTGATGGCGCGGACATCGTCACGTTCAGCGGCGACAAATTACTCGGCGGTCCCCAGGCCGGGTTGATTGTCGGCCGCAAGGACCTGATTGCACGGATCAAGAAGAACCCGCTGAAACGGGCGCTGCGGGTCGACAAACTGACCCTGGCCGCCCTCGAAGCGGTGCTGGGTCTGTACCGCAACCCGGACCGCCTGGCCGAGCGACTGCCCAGCCTGCGCCTGCTAACTCGTGCGCAAACCGACATCCTGGCCCAGGCCGAGCGCCTGCAACCGTCGCTGGCCACGCGGTTGGGCGCGGGCTGGAGTGTCAGCGCGGTGCCTGCGCTGGGGATGATCGGCAGTGGCAGCCAGCCGGTGGCACGCTTGCCGAGTGCCGCGTTATGCCTGCGCGCCAATACTTCCAAGCGTCAGCGCGGGCGCGCGCTATTGAATCTGGAACAAGCCCTTCGAGCCTTGCCGATACCGGTGCTGGGGCGTATCGATGACGACGCGCTGTGGCTCGACGTGCGCCAACTGGATGACGAACGGGCGTGGCTGGCGCAGCTTGAGCAACTGCAGGTGGAGGGCCGGGCAGGGTGATCGTCGGCACGGCGGGGCACATCGACCACGGCAAGACGGCATTGCTCGAGGCACTGACCGGGCAGGCCGGTGATCGGCGCCGCGAGGAGCGCGAACGCGGCATGACCATCGACCTGGGCTATCTTTACGCCGCGCTGGAGCCCGGTGCGGCCCTGACCGGTTTTATCGATGTGCCGGGGCATGAGCGCTTCACCCATAACATGCTCGCCGGTGCCCACGGCATCGACCTGGTGCTGCTGGTGGTGGCCGCCGACGATGGCGTGATGCCCCAGACCCGGGAGCACCTGGCCATTGTCGAATTACTGGGTATTCCCCGCGCCATTGTCGCGATCACCAAATGCGACCGGGTCGAGCCGTCCAGGGTGCAGGCTGTGCGCGAGCAGATTGCAACATTGCTGGCGCCCGGCCCGTACGCCGAGGCGCAGTTGATTGCGTTGTCGAGCGTGACCCTGGAGGGGGTACAGAGCCTGCGCCAAGCGTTGCTCAAGGCCCAGTCCGAAGTGCTGCAGCGCAGTCAGGACGGCGGTTTTCGCCTGGCCATCGATCGCGCGTTCAGTGTCCCCGGTGCGGGCATCGTGGTGACCGGCACCGCGCTGTCCGGCCAGGTTACGGTGGGCGACTCCCTGGTGCTCGGCCCCCTCGGCAAAACCGTGCGGGTTCGTGGCCTGCACGCGCAGAATCAGGCGGCCAACGTGGCGGTCGCCGGGCAGCGGGTCGCCTTGAACTTGAATGCCGAACGCCTGGCGTTGTCACAAATCCACCGCGGCCAGTGGTTGTCGGCGCCGTGGTTGCACGCACCGACCCAGCGCCTGGACATCGACCTGCAGCTGTTATCCGCTGAACCGCGTGCCTTCGAACACTTCGAAGCGGTGCACGTGCACCTGGGAACACGGGACGTCACCGGGCGGGTGGCCTTGCTGGAGGGTGACAGCCTGGCGCCGGGACAACGGATGTTCGCGCAACTGCTGGTGAATGCGCCGGTGCAAGCGGTGCTGGGCGACCGGTTGATCCTGCGTGACCAGAGCGCTCAGCGCACCCTCGGCGGCGGCAGGGTTCTCGATCCCTTCGCGCCCAGCCGCCACCGTCGTAGCCCCGAGCGATTGGCGCAGCTGACGGCATTGGCCGCAAGCACTCGCCTGGAAGACGCGCTGCCGGCGTTACTGGCCAACAGCGACAGCGGGCTCGATCCACAACAGCTTGAACGCCAGTTCAACCGCCCGCGCGCTACCTGGGTGCTGCCCGGCGACATACGCCTGATTGAAACCCGCCAGGCGCCGGTCTTGTTTAGCGCCAGCCGGTGGCAGGCATTGCAGGATCAATTGCAGCAGCACCTGGCGCGCTTCCATGAACAGGAACCGGACCACATGGGCCCGGATCGCGATCGCCTGCGCCGATTCGCCAGCAGCGCCCTGGATCGCCCGGTATTCATCAGCCTGCTCGAGCAATTGCTGGCCACCGGACGCATCGCGGCCAGTGGGCCGTGGCTGCACCTGCCGGGGCATGAGGTACGCCTGAGCGACGAGGAGCAAGCGTTATGGCTGCAATTGCAGCCGCGGTTCGATACCGCAGGGTTCAACCCACCGTGGGTGCGCGACCTGGGATACGACGAAGCCACTGTGCGCGCACTGCTGCGCAAAATGGCGCGCCTGGGCCTGTTGCATCCGGTGGTGCGTGATCTGTTCTACACCGACACGATGATCCGTCGCCTGGCGGCTATGCTGTTGCAACTGGCCGATGACAACCCGGTCATCGAGGTATCGGCCTTTCGTGATGCGGTGGGCCTGGGGCGCAAGCGCAGTATCCAGATCCTTGAGTACTTCGACCGACTCGGCCTGACCCGCCGCGTGGGCGATCGACGCCAGATCCGCCCGGACAATGCCCTGGCACGCAGGCCGAAAGATTGATCCGGGGTTCGTTTAAAGGAAGGTAATCGCGCCCGGTGGCGCGGCCGGGCTTCAAACCCGGTTGGGGACGGCATCCGTTCCCGGGCAGGTTCGACTCCGGCTACCTTCCGCCATTTTCCTTGAACATCGGTGCAGTAGCCAGCGGTGCTGCGTACCTGATCGTTCCCGCGCGCCGCGTGGGAATGCATCCTGTGACGCTCCGCGTCACCAGTGCGCACGGCTCACGTCCTGCGTTGTCAGCGGAACGCGGAGCGTCCCTGGCGACATTCCTTTACGGCGTATGCGAGCGATCACATCTGTTGCACCGCATTATCGTTTTTCGCCGACACGCCTGGCGCCTGCAAGGAAACGCATTGACCCCTCAAACCATGAAATCAGCGTCTATGCTGGGCTAACCGAATACTAGCCAGGAGACATCCATGGTACCCATGCCGCTGTCAGAGAAGGTCTTGTCCCGCGGGCTGCTCGACACCTTGATCCGCGCCGGACTGATTGTCGTACTGGTGCTGTTCTGCTTCGAAATTTTCCGTCCGTTTCGCGACCTGATGCTGTGGTCAATCATCCTGGCGATCACGCTTTACCCGTTGCAAGAACGGCTCCGGGGCCCGCTGGGGCGAAAAGACGGGCGCATTGCGACGCTGATCGTGCTGGTGGCCATCGTCATTCTCATGGTGCCGATCTACCTGTTGGGCACCTCGATTGCCGATTCGGTCGAAAACGCCATGACCGTGGTCCGCGATGAAGGTATCCGCATTCCGCCTCCCGCCGATTCCGTCGCCACATGGCCATTGGTGGGCAAACCATTGTCGGCGCTGTGGCTGCAGGCGGCCACCGACCTGCCTGGCCTGACGGCGAAATACATACCGCAAATCAAAGGTTTCAGCCTGTCGTTGCTGGGCAAGCTGGCTGGCGTCGGCATGGGTTTTCTGATGTTTATCTTCGCGCTGATCATTGCCGGGATCTTCATGGCCTACGGCGAAGCGGGTAGCCGCGCATCGGTACAGATCGCCTCGCGAATCAGCGGACCGGCAAGAGGCCCCCAGATAGCGACCTTGTGTACCGCAACCATCCGCGCCGTGGCGCTTGGGGTGGTGGGTATCGCGTTCATCCAGATGCTGCTGGTAGGGTTAGGATTTGTCTTCAAGGGCGTTCCCGGTGCCGGGCTGCTGGCATTGGCGGTGTTTCTGCTGGGCATCATGCAGTTGCCGGCAACGCTGGTCACAGTGCCCGTCATTGCCTATGTTTTCGCCACCGAAGGCGCCAGCACCGCGACCATCGTCTTTGCCATCTACGTCTTCGTCGCGGGCCTGGTGGACAACGTGCTCAAGCCCTTGTTGCTGGGGCGCGGTGTCGACGTGCCGATGCCGGTGATATTGATCGGAGCCCTGGGCGGAATGGTTACCGGCGGCATCCTTGGCTTGTTCATCGGCCCGGTGGTGCTGGCGGTCGGTTACCAGCTGTTCTGGCAGTGGGTACGGGAGCCGCCGGTGGTGGAGGAAAGGCTGTAGCGGATCATCCATGGGATCGACCGTTCAGGGACCGGCCAGATCGTTGGCGGGTTCCTGGTTCAGAACCCGAGATAGCAGCAGTAGACCAGGGCCAACGCGGCGGCGATTCCGAAGGACCTCAGTGCCTTGATGGTCGAGGGGTGCGCTGTCAGGGGGCTGATCAAGCGTTGCAGGCGCGGATCCGAATAGGCCACCGGCTGATAGCGTCCCTGCATGATTGCCAGATAGGTATAGCGAAAACCGATCAACAGGAACAGGCTTGCCAGGCTGAGGACCAGGGCGGCAAAGGTTGTCGTTTCACCTTTCGCTACCGGGTGTTCTATATCGCAGGCAGCGCTATCGTCCTGCACGACAGTGATTTGCCCATGTTCGGTCGAGGCCCGTGTTCCTTCATTGAGCAGCCTGTCCTGTTGTACCAGGTCCAGGGTCTGGTACTGCCAAAGTGTCGAAGAGCCTTCCCGGCAGTAAGTGAACGTTCCCGGGTGTGGGGCGGCAATGATGCACGCGTCGTCGATCCCATGCTTTTTCAGGGTTTCGATGGCTGTTCTGGTGAAATCCAGATCGAGGATAGGAGCAATTCCTGTAGCCGAAACCGCGCCCGAGACCAGCAGACTCCCCACAACGCTGATAGTTGAAGTTTTCAAGGCTGTATCTTCCTGGTTTTTATTGGCGTTATGTCAGGGACGCGGAGCTTGAATAAACCTGCAAGTAGTGGAGTCTAGAACGCGTTAGTCACTTTGAGAAGCATACGCATTTAAAAAATCTACACTGCAAGATTTTGCTCTCGCAGGTGTAGGGAAATGCACGGGCCAGACTATTGACAGTCATCGGCGACGGCCTTCTCGGCCCGTTGGATTTCCTGTTTCATGTCGGTGGTGATGCGCTGTTCCTTGCGTTCCTGACCGAGGAACTTCTGCTCACCCCGAGACTTGACCTCCGCGTCTTCAGCATGGATCTGCGCTTCGATGGCGGCAGAGTGCTGATCGATCACCGCGTCAACCTCGGCTTCGTTCTTTGCAGTATCCAGTGCCGAAACCAGTTTGCCAGCCTCGGCTTTTTCGGCCTCGGCATAAGCCTCGACCGACAACCCGGCGGCCAGTGCCCGAGCCTGTACTTCCAGATCCTTGAGGTGCTGGCGCGCTAACGCACATACCGCTTCCTGGCGCTGACTCTGCTGCGCTTTCCAGTTGTTAAATCCATAGACAGTAGAACCGATGATGATGATCGTTGCAGCGACCCCCAGTAATTGGCCTTTCACATTCCATCCCCTCGAGTGGCCGGCGAAACAGCCTTTTGGCAATGATTGCCCGAATCCATCCGGAGAATGAAAAGCGTAGCAGACTGGGTGAGACTCAAGGTCCCTCCAGTTTGTTGTACAGGATTTTGAGGACAAAGCGGGTGCTTACAGTGGCTGACTTGCGCTCGGCTCGTTGGCGCAGCACCAACGATTTCGTCCTTGTTGTTTTGCCACATAGAGCAGGGCATCAGCGGCTTTGATCAAGCTGGCCGGCGTCACGCTTTCAAAACTCGGGCGGGCAGTGGTGATCCCCGCGCTGGCCGTGACCTTTCCCAGGGGATGCGCACAATGCTCTATGTGCAGTGCTCGAATGGCTTGCAGAATTTCTTCGGCAACCTGTGCTGCGCCAGCGCTATCGGTGTTGGGAAGCAGCACCGTGAACTCCTCTCCACCGTATCTGACGGCCAGATCCCCCGGTCGCTTGACCGCCTGCTGGATCGCCGTCCCTACGGCGCCCAGGCAATCATCGCCGGCAGCGTGCCCATAGCTGTCGTTGTAGCGCTTGAAGTAATCGACATCGAGCATGATCAATGAAAGCGTGGACCCTTGGCGCGCAGCCAGGCGAATCTGCTCTGGCAACGCAGTATCCAGGCGTCTGCGATTGCCCAGGCCCGTCAGGCTGTCGGTCAGCGCCATGTCGCGCATGGCCTGGTGTGCACGGCGCAATTTTCTTTCCGTCACCATTCTCTGGCGCAACTGACTCAAGACGATGAGTCCGAACACCGCGAGTACCCCGATCAGAACCACCAGCACCCACCCGGTTTTCAGTAGATCACGGCGCCAGGGGGCGATGATGGAGTCACGGGAAAGTCCGGCTTCCACCACCAGGGGATAGGTGGTCAATGCGCGGTAGCCGTACAGGCGTTCGGTGTCGTCCACGACGGCCTTGACTTCGGCGATGCCTTGGCTGGCATTGGGAAGATAACGCTTGAAAATCTCGCTGTCCGCCAGGCTCTTACCCACCACGGATTCAATGAAGGGACGCCGTACCAGGATGGTCCCGTTGCGCATGGCCAGCACCAATGCACCCTTGTCATCGATCTTGAAGTCGCCGTAGTAGTCGACGAAGTAGCTGACCTTGATCGTTCCAAGAAGCACGCCGGCGAAGCTTCCATCCAGATTGTTCAAGCGACGAGAGATGGGGATGATCAAGTCGTTGGTGGATCTGCTCTTCACCACCTCGCCGATGCGCACGTTCTTATCCTCGTGCGTGCGGTGATACTGGAAGTAATCGCGGTCGGCGTTGTTGGCGGGTTCCGGCGTGGTTTCCTTATCGGTGACGATCCATTGGCCGTCCGCGCCGTAGATGAACAGGCCGTGCAGTTGCGGCATGATTTTCGATTGCTGGGCCAACAGCTTATGAATGCGCGGGACATTGATGTTCTGTAGTCCGTCGCCTTCCACCCGTTCACCGAGGGTGCCGGTCAGTACATCCACTTGCCGAATGGCATCTTCGGCGTGCTGCGCAGTAGCGCGCGCCAGGTTCGTCACCGAATCGCGGGCAGAGTCGAAGGTTGACCGGTAATCGCGCCACATTCGCCAACCCTCGACAGCGATGAACGCCAGGACCACCACCAGCATGAAACTCACGGTGAGCCGGAAGACAGCGCCAGCGCGCACGTTTCTTACAAAAACAGGTCCGTCATCGCCCTCAACCATGGGCGGCTGCTTGCTTCCGGGCATCAACATCTCCTTTCGCGAGCGGTCTCCACGCCGCACGCCATCTTCAGCCTGCTCAGATACGCCGAAGGACCTGGACTAGACAAGACCGACAAATGACAGAATCACCAGGACGATCACGACGGCACCGACGATGTAGATAATATTGTTCATCAAGACCACCTCTGAATCTAAAGGGGTTGCGACACCTTGGTGTCTAGTACAAAAGACATCTTGGTGCGCACTTGCGTTCCGCAACCCGCTCGCACAGAACGCGCGAAAATCGGTGACTCGTGCGGGCGTCGGCCTGTCCCACTGACAATAGCAGTCGATAACGCCCTGTAAGCCCAGGCATTTATCGCAGGCGCCAAAAACAACTCCAAGATGGCCACACCCTATGCACCCGTTACGACAAAGCCTGCACAACGAACTGCACGCACGCCCGTCACTGTATTTCGATGAGCCGGCCCATGTGTTTCACCTGGCTTTCCTCGGCAGCGAGCAGGTGTGCAATACCTTTCTTCAAGACTGCTGCCTTGCCTCCCTCGATCTCAAGGCTGCCCAAGGCATTACCCAGCTTGATGGCCACGCGCTGAAGTGGGAGCGTCATACCGAGTTTTTCACCTTGACCCTGGTGGTCACGTCCTCGGGCGATGAGTTGTCCTGGACGGCGCTGCCCGTTGTACTGGCGCGAAAAATCCAGGCGTATTTGCCGACCCTGATCAATTCGGTACAGATCGTTGTGCGTGGTGAAGCGCAGCTGGAACTCTCGCGCTACGGTTTCAAGGACCCGTGCGGTTCCTGCGTGGGGGGAGGCGATGCCGTGGTCTGGAGTGATTTCCGGATCAGCGAGGATGGCAGTAACCACTTGTTATTCATCAACCGGCGCCTGAATGCCTACCGCCAGGGGCGGATGATTCGCCGCCTCCTGGAAATCGAGACTTACCGGATGATGGCCTCGTTGTCCTTGACCATGGCCAAGGACTTGAGCGCCCAGCTCGATGTGTTCGACAAGACCCTGGTCACCCTCTCCGAACGCAATGCAGACCCTGCCGGCAGTCATGCCAAAGCCCTGCTGGCGGATATCTCCAACCTTTCTGCCCAGGTGGTCAGCACGACGGCGAAAACGCGCCACCGCTTCAGTGCCACCCAGGCCTATGCGCAATTGGTGTTCGAACGCCTGGGTGAACTGCGAGAAAGTCATGTCGGTGATTGCCAGCGCCTTGGCGTGTTTATCGAGCGTCGCTTCAAACCCACCGTCAGGTATTGCACGGCTACCGAGCAGCGACTCGAGCATCTGGCTGAAAGCGTGGCCAATCTGGGCGACCTGTTGCAGGCACGGGTCCAGGTGGAGATGGAAGAGCAGAACTCGGAAATTCTCAACAGCCTGAACGCCCGCGCCGATGCCCAGATCAAGATCCAGCGAGCAGTGGAAGGTCTTTCGATCATTGCCATCAGCTACTACCTGCTGAGCCTGCTCAAGCTGGGTTACTCGGGGCTGCACCTGCTCGGCGTGGCGCTGACCCCGCGCGAGGCCATGTTGGCCATGGCGCCCCTTGCGATCGGGATTCTTGTCTGGATCATCCTGCATATCAGGAAAGTCAAAGAGCATTGAGGCAATGACGCGTATGCTCGGTTTTCAATGTATATCCATTTACGCGGCAACGGCCACTAAGGTTTCGCCCTTACTGTAGGAGCGAGCATGCTCGCGAAAAACCTGAGAGCGCCGCGGGGTATCAGGTGCCCAGCGTCATCGTTAACGACCATCGTCGGAACGCCGCCCGGAGCATGCTCGCTCCTACATGGGGATCCAGGTTCACCCGTAACAGTCAGGTCGGCTTTAAGGCCGCCTCGCTTTGCTGTTGATCGCGAGCGCCCCGTTAACCACGATGGCCGAACGCAGGCATTGCGCAGTGGGTAAACCGGCAGGACGCCGGTTTAGCCGCGCTGGGCCAGGGATGGCCCATCGCGGCGACCCACGGAGCAATGCCTTCGTTCTGGCATGCCGAGCCTAAGCGAGGCACCGAGTGGTGGGGAAAAGCCTTTTGCTTCCTTTTTGGCGTTTGAAAAAGGGAGTCGCCGTAAGGGCGAAACCATAAGTGGCCGTTACCGCAGCAATGGATATGTACGCAGGCAACCAATTTCACACAGGGCTTTCTGTGACGCCCCCGCATCACCGTTGCGCACGGCTCAATTACGATGACGTGGGGAGTCTGATACCCCGCAGTGCCCTCAGGTTTCTCGCGAGCATGCTCGCTCCTACAGGTCCTGCCTTCCTAGGCACTGGCATCGGCTTCATGCGCATCGGCGAAGGCCATGAGCACGTCCAGGTCCAGCACATCCAGCTTGATCCGCGAGATGAAAGCAGAGAAGGCGAGGTTGGCGGCGAGCAACCGTAGATCGGAGGCCCAGGCCGGCAGATGGACTGGCCCCTGGAGCCAGCCGGACTCGAAGAGCGGGGCCAGGCGCACGGTGTCCCCCAGGCTCAGGCGCCCGGCGAACAGATAGCCGACCAGTTCCGGTCGGTTGTCGCGGATTGCGATGCGCAGCAGGGTGTGCACGCCAAGCAAACCGGTCAGGTACGCCGCATCCTTGGTGAACGCCGAACCGCCGTGCAGACTTGCGCCGCGAAACACCCGCTGGGTCGAGCGGAAGGATTCCTCCTGGGTCTGGCCGGCAGCGAGAAAACCTTCGAACACCTGGATGAAATCGGCGCCATCGAGCGCCTGTTGCACCGCGAGCACACGCAAGGCGAGGCGACGCAGGCGGTTGATGTCCATGCTGCCGGTGAACAGCTCGGCGAGGGTGGCGATACCTTCCTGGGTCTGGGTGGTACGCGGCGCGCCCAAGCCAAGACTCTTGAGGTTCGATTGCAGCGCGCCGTTCTGCGCCGTCGCGACATGCACGAAAGCCTCGTGCTGCAATAGCTGGTTCTTGTCCAGTTGCGAAAACAGCGCACTGGCCCGCAGGCGAATACGGCTCGCCCCGGCGATGGCCTTGGCGGCCAGGGTCGGGTCGAGCACCACCGTGATCCGGCCCGGGCCGAAGAAACGATCCAGTTCCGGTTGCATCCAGGCGGCGAAGGCTTCGGCCGGGATCTCAGCGGGGCTTGGAGGAATCCGCGCTCCGCCCAGAAGGGCGTCGGTGGTCTTGAGGAAGAAGTGGGCCGCGTCCAGCATGCTCAGGTTCAGGCTCGGATAGTAGAAGTCCGGACGTCGATACAAGGCTGACGAATACTGGGTAAAGGCGGGCGTGCCTATGGCACCGAGCATGTGCCCGGCCGTGGCATAGCTGCGCGCGGTCATGGCCAGGTGGCGCCCAGCTGGATGACCCTCATCGCAGCGGCCGATAAAGGCTTCGAGCGCACGAATGTCGGCGCCGTGATCACGCGGGCGCAACTCGACCCTGGGCAGTTGCGCTTGTCCCGCGCGCCAACGGGCCAGGAAATCTTCCTCGACCCCCTCCGGCCAGGCAAGGGCATCCAGCACGCGGATCTTGCGCACCAGACCGGGCAGGGCGGCATCGAGTTCGGACAGGGGAGCGCTGCTCATGCACATCTCCATGGGCAATCAGGTTCAACGGTAAAGCTTAGTCGGTGCCGAGGCGTCGCGGTGCGACGGTGCAGTCTGAATCGCCAGCGAAACACGCTTTTCAAACTACACTGAAAATTTGTTGAAACCGCCCAGTGATAAAAGACCGCTGCCTCGGCCTGCCTCAAAGGGCCCCACGTAGACGCGGCCGTGCGAGGATGACTGCATGCAAGGCACAGCAGAGCAAAAGCGGGCACGGGTACTTGATCCGGTCGATCGCGTGACGGAAGTGATCTTTGGCCTGCTCATGGCAATGACCTTTACCGGAACCATCAGCGTGGCGACATCTGGCCAGGAAGCGGAACGCACGATGATGTTCGCAGCGTTGGGGTGCAACCTGGCCTGGGGCCTCGCCGACGCAGTAATGTATTTACTGCGCAGCCTGATCGAGCGCACGCGCAAACGTACGCTGTTTACCGCCCTGAGCGGCGCAGCGGATGCGGCAACCGGGCAAGCGCTGATTGCCGATGCACTGCCACCGCGCCTGGTCGCGGCGGCCGGCCCCGAAGAGCTGGAGTCGCTGCGTCTGCGCCTGGTCAAATTTGCCAACACCTCGGTGCAGCCGCGCCTTACCTGGGACGACATCTGGGGCGCGATCGGGGTGTTCCTGTTGGTGGTGGCATCGACATTTCCCCTTGTGGTGCCGTTTCTGTTGCTCGACCAGACAGCGCTTGCCGTTCGCCTGTCCAACCTGGTCGGGCTGGTGGTGCTGTTCCTCGCCGGTTGGATACTGGCGCGCTATGCCGGCGCAAAACCTTGGGTTGGCGGCGTTGCGATGGCGGTCACCGGTGCCGTGCTGATCGTCGCGATCATTGCACTCGGTGGCTGAGCAGCCAGCAATCACACTGCTTACCTATAGACAACCTGTTTTCCTGAGGTCTTGGTCATGGCAAAGGACAAAAAGAAAGCCGCTAAGGGTTATCCCGCAAAAAGCCTGAAGCTGAAGAACAGCGATTACCTTGAGCAACTGCGCCTGCTGCATGTCGAGTTGGTCAAATTGCAGGAATGGGTAAAGGCCAAGGGCATCAAGATCTGCATTGTCTTCGAGGGGCGCGACGGCGCCGGCAAGGGCGGGACCATCAAGGCACTGACCGAGCGTGTGAGCCCGCGGGTGTTTCGCGTGGTGGCGCTGCCAGCACCGACTGATCGGGAAAAAAGCCAGATGTATGTCCAGCGCTACCTGCCGCACCTGCCTGCGGCCGGCGAGGTGGTGATCTTCGATCGCAGTTGGTACAACCGTGCGGGCGTGGAGCGGGTGATGGGGTTCTGCACTAAGGAGCAGGTTGACGGGTTTCTGAAAACGGTGCCCAACGTGGAGCGGGCGATTGTCGATTCAGGCATTATTTTGCTTAAGTATTGGCTGGAAGTCAGTCCTGAGGAACAGACCCGTCGGCTGGAAGAGCGTATCAAGGATGGGCGCAAAATCTGGAAGCTCACCCCCATGGATCTCAAATCCTACAGCCGCTGGTATGACTACTCGCGGGCGCGTGACGACATGTTCCAGGCGACCGATACCGAGCACGCCCCCTGGTTGGTCGCCAACTCCAACGACAAGCGCCGCGCGCGCCTGAACATCATTTCTGATTTGCTCAGCCGTGTTCCCTATGAGGACGTCGCACGCGAGAAGGTGGTGCTACCCAAGCGGCAGAAGCCTGGCGGTTATCGCGAACCGGATTATCCGCTGCGGCGAATTCCTGAAAAATTCTGAGGGGCACCTGCCGCGGCGCTATGCCGGACACTAAAGGCCATAGACCCATGAGCCAATCGGATACTTCGCCGCCCACCCCGGAACCCGGTCGGATTGCACCTCGCGATAGCGGCGACGGCAACGGCTGGAGCCGTTGGCTCCCCGGGCTTGTTACGCTGCGCAAGTACCAGATGGCCTGGTTGCGCCACGACATCATGGCCGGCCTGGTGCTCACCACCATGCTGGTGCCCGTCGGCATCGCCTACGCCGTGGCGTCAGGCGTGCCCGGCATCTATGGCCTGTACGCGACCATCGTTCCGCTCATCGCTTATGCACTGTTCGGCCCCAGCCGGATCCTGGTGCTGGGGCCGGATTCCTCGCTGGCGGCCGTGATCCTTGCGGTCGTCGTGCCACTGTCGGGCGGCGACCCTCATCGCGCCGTTGCCCTGGCGAGCATGATGGCGATCGTGTCGGGCGCCGTGTGCATCCTGGCCGGCATCGCGCGCCTGGGGTTCATTACCGAGCTGTTGTCCAAGCCGATCCGCTACGGCTATATGAACGGGATCGCCGTGACGGTATTGATCAGTCAATTGCCGAAACTTTTCGGCTTTTCGATCGAGTCAGACGGTCCGTTCCGAAACCTGTGGGCCATCGCCAGCGGGATAATGGATGGCAAGACCAACTGGACCACCTTCATGGTAGGAGCCGCCACCCTGGCGGTAATCCTGCTGCTCAAAGGACACAAGCGGATCCCGGGCATCCTCATCGCCGTGGCAGGCGCGACCATCGCCGTGGGTGTGCTGGGCCTGGCCAAGGGCGCAGGTGTGGCGGTCCTCGGTGCGCTTCCCCAAGGTTTACCAGCGTTCGCGATCCCCTGGATCACCCGCGACGACCTGGTCCCGGTGATTATCGGCGGTTGCGCCGTCGCCCTTGTCTCGTTTGCCGACACCAGCGTGCTCTCGCGGGTCTACGCGGCGCGCACCCGTACCTATGTCAACCCGAACCAGGAGATGGCGGGACTCGGTTTTGCCAATCTGGCGGCGGGGTTTTTCCAGGGTTTTCCCATCAGCAGCAGTTCTTCACGCACGCCCGTGGCCGAAGCCGCCGGCGCCAAGACCCAGTTGACCGGCGTGGTCGGCGCACTGGCGGTGGCCGTGCTGTTGATGGTGGCGCCGAACCTGCTGGAAAACCTGCCCAACAGCGCACTGGCAGCCGTGGTGATCGCCTCGGCCATTGGCTTGATCGAAGTTACCGACCTGCGACGCATCTATCGTATCCAGCGCTGGGAGTTCTGGCTGTCGATCGCCTGCACCATTGGCGTCGCCGTGTTCGGGGCGATCGAGGGTATCGCCCTGGCTATCGTGATCGCCGTTATCGAGTTCCTGTGGGATGGCTGGCGGCCGTACTCCGCAGTGCTGGGGCAAGCCGAGGGGGTCAAGGGCTATCACGACATCCAGCGTTATCCGAACGCGCACCTGATCCCCGGTCTGGTCCTGTTTCGATGGGATGCGCCATTGTTTTTCGCCAACGCCGAACTGTTCAACGAACGCGTGCTGAACGCCGTGGCGGCCTCGCCCACACCGGTGCGCTGGTTGGTCGTGGCGGCGGAGCCGGTCACCAGTGTCGACGTGACCTCGGCCGACATGTTGGCAGAGCTCGACGACACCCTGCACGCGGCGGGCATCAAGTTGTGCGTGGCGGAAATGAAAGACCCGGTCAAGGACAAACTCAAGCGCTTCGGTCTTTTCGCAAGGTTTGGCGAATCGGCGTTTTTCCCCACGGTAGGGGATGCAGTCGACAACTATCTCATGATGCACCCCGAGCAATAGCTGGCGGGCTGGAAAGGCAGGTAACGGGCGCCGCGCTTGTCGCCCGGCGCTGTAAACGCCGGACGTTTGCCGTCCGTCAGCCCAGATCAGCCCAGATCAGCCCAGATCAGCAGCCTGATGCCGTTCAGGCACCTGGCTCGCCTCATCCCCCCACGTCCGGTTGACGCGCTGGCCGCGGATGACCGCCGGTCGATTGGCGATTTCTTGCGCCCATCTTTGCACGTGGGTGTATTGGTGGGCCGATAGAAATTCGGCAGCCGAATACACGTTGTTGCGCACCAACTGGCCGTACCAGGGCCAGACCGCGATGTCGGCGATGGTGTAGCGGTCACCGGCCAGGTAGGGGCTTTGCGCAAGTCGACGGTCGAGGACATCCAGCTGCCGCTTGGTCTCCATCGTGAAGCGGTTGATCGGGTATTCGAGCTTCTCCGGTGCGTAGGCGTAGAAGTGCCCGAAGCCGCCGCCCAGGTAGGGTGCCGAACCCATTTGCCAGAACAGCCAGTTCAGGGTTTCGGTGCGTCCCGCGAGATCGGTGGGCAGGAAGGCGCCGAACTTTTCCGCCAGGTAGAGCAGGATCGAACCGGATTCGAACACGCGCAGCGGCGGCTCGACGCTGCGATCCAGCAGCGCCGGGATCTTCGAGTTCGGGTTGATCTCGACAAAGCCACTGGAAAACTGTTCGCCCTCGCTGATGCGGATCAGCCAGGCGTCGTATTCGGCGCCAGTATGCCCAAGTGCCAATAGCTCCTCGAGCATGATCGTCACTTTTACGCCATTGGGCGTCGCCAGCGAATACAGTTGCAACGGATGCTTGCCTGTCGGCAGTGTCCTGTCATGGGTGGCGCCTGCAACAGGGCGGTTGATATTGGCAAACTCGCCGCCAGAGGGCGCATTGTTTTTCCAGACCTTGGGCGGAACATAAGACGTTTTGCTCACGTGATAGACCCCATAGTTCGTTGTGATGACGTTGACCGGGGGTAAAACAGTATGTCGCCGGGGCGCTTCGAGCAACTGCTGTCGATTTCGCAGAGGTCCATTCGACCAGGGTTCAGGGAATGCATCTGGTTCGGTGTTCCCTGGGCAGGAACTTTCACGAAGGCGAATCAGGAGAAGAGCATGCGCAAGCTTATCGTTGCCGCTTTCATCAGCCTCGATGGCGTCATTCAAGCACCCGGCGGGCCTGATGAAGACACCAGCGGCGAATTTCGCTTCTGTGGCTGGATAGTGCCTTACTCGGACGAGGCTTCTGGCCAGGCTGTACGGGATCTGTTCTCACAACCATTCGAGTTGCTGCTGGGGCGTCGTACCTACGACATATTTGCGGCGTACTGGCCGCGGATAAACGCCGAGGCGCACAACTACATCGCCGATCTGTTCAACGCCGTGCCCAAGCATGTGGCCACCCATCATCCCGATACGCTCGATTGGCACAACAGTCATGCGTTGCAGGGCAACCTTGCCGACGCAGTTTGCGCGCTCAAGCAACAGGACGGTGCCCAGCTGTTGACGCAGGGCAGCGCCGACCTGGTGCGCCAACTGCTGACAGCAAGGTTGGTGGACGAGCTTCGGCTGATGACTTTTCCGGTTGTCCTCGGGTCAGGCAAGCGTCTGTTCGATGATCATGCACAAGCCGCGGCCTTCACGCTTGAACACTCGAAAAGTACACCTCGCGGCGTGTTGATCAGCCGCTACGTGCGCAGCGGCGAGGTGCGCACGGGATCTTTTGAAGAGGTAAAACGGCAGTGAGCGCAAAGTGCTCCCGGCGACGGCTCGTTGAAGGAGAAGGTCTGATCAGAACAATTCCCGGGTGTAGGTGATGTACACCCGGTTCTCATCGATATCCCTGCACAGACCCGTGCGCTTGAAGGCCAGGCCTCAATCCGGTTTCTTTTTCAGCCGGTAAGCCAGTGCCGGTCGCGTCATTCCGAGCAGGCGCGCCGCTTCCGAAACGTTCTGCCCGGCGCGCTCCATGGCTCCTTGCAGGAGTTGCTCTTCCATGGCTTCAAGGCTCACGCCAAGATCGAGCAGGCGGCCCACCCACTCATCGGGGGGCGCCAGCTTCTGGCTGATCAAAGCACCTTCGCTCGACAGGCCAATACTATAGGCCTCGTCGGACTGGTGCGGGAATAGTGCCTCAACGGAAATGCTCTGATTGCTGTCCGTGATGATCACACCACGCTCGATGAGATTTTGCAGTTCGCGGATATTGCCTGGCCAGTCATAACGCAAGCAGGCCTCGCTGGCGCGATCGGACAGGCCGAGGGTTTTTTTCTGGTAGCTCTGATGCAGTTTCTCAAGGAAGTGCTCAATCAACAGCGGGATGTCTTCGCGACGCTCGCGCAACGCGGGCACCCGCACCGGGTAGACGTTCAATCGGTAGTAAAGGTCGGCACGAAAACGTCCTTCCTTCACCGCCTGAGCGAGATCCTCATGCGTTGCGCCGATGACGCGCACATCCACAGTGCGCGTCTGGTTATCGCCCACCCGTTCCAGCTCGCCCTCTTGCAAAACCCGTAGCAGGCTGGCTTGGGCACGAGGCGTCAGTTCGATGATTTCATCAAGAAACAAGGTGCCGCCATGGGCGCGCTCGAAGCGACCCATACGCGCTTGTTGAGCGCCGGTGTAAGCGCCTTTTTCGACGCCAAACAGCTCCGCTTCAATCAGGTCTGGCGAAATGGCCGCGCAATTGAGGGCTATGAAAGGGCCTCCAGCGCGCTCGCTGCGCAGATGCAGACTGCGAGCGATGACTTCCTTGCCGACACCGGTTTCACCCAACAGCAAGACCGAAGCCTTGCCTGGGGCGACTTTGTCGATCAGGTCGCAGGTCTTGCGGTAGATCGCAGACCGGCCGATGCCGTAAAACTGGCCTGCACCCAGTTGCAGGCGCTGGTTCATGTTCTCGACTTGTATCTGCAGGGTGTGCAATTCATCGATGATTGAATCACTCTGGAAGTAGCGCATGAACGTGTCGGCATCCTCCCATTCCTCGGCGGGCTTGCCGATAATCCGACACATCGTGTCCCCGCATCCCCGGCAGCTGACCTCCTTGTAAATGATCTGCCGGCCGATGAAGAACGACGAGTAGCTGATTGCATAGCCCAGGAGCATCCAGCAAATCGGCTGATCGGAATGCAGTTGTTCACTCTGATGGTTTTCCACCTCGAAAGAGTCTATCCACTCGATGTCGGCATAAAAGGTTCCGGCCTCGATATCGATGTCCATCTTCAACGGATGCACCTTGACCATGCCCTTGAGCGAGTGCAGTTGCGGTCCGATCAGGAACATATCGATGTCACTCGCATTGGGTCGCAGCTTTCGGGCCAGCTCCGCGTCCTTGAGCCCGGACTGGTAGCCCAGGCGAAGAAAAAAGCCCTTTGCTCGTTCTGCGCCGACCATCTCGATCAGCTCTCTGCGAAACGATGCCATCGCTGAAACCTGCATCAGCATCATGCGTTGCTCATCGAGCCAGATTTTTCCTTCGCTGCCGAGGAAGTGCACGCGGTCGGTCAGGTCCTTGAGCTGTGCGGAATGCTCGGAGGCCCGGTATTTCATACTCATGAAAACAACACCCCTATGTCTTTTTGTTTGTGGGGATAACAGGGCTCCCTGCACCCAGGCTGGGGCGTGACCGAGGGACCGTGTCAGGTACTGTGTTGAAATTTCCTATATAGAACGTCCCGAATTTCACTTGAAAGTCAAATGGATATTAAGCAGCTGAGCATGGGGTTTGAGGTTCTACCTCACAAGCCATCCGGGGTGACTCCAGTCTTCGCATCGCTGATTCCTCATTTGCTCGAACCCTCTGCCCGGGATTGATCAAATCATCAATACGTCAAGGCCGGTACAGCCCGGTGAGTGCCACGCCCGCAACGATAAACGCTTCAGGCTCTAACGTAACCAACTGTTTTTATTGGGGTTAAAAGTTATTCCAGATGCCAGCTGCAGCGCTGGCACTCATGTTGCTCTGTATCCCTGCATGACAACAAGGGAGATCCCGAGCATGAACCCACCTGGCAGCACCTTCGATCAAATGCCGCGCTACGTCCGTGTGCGCAGTGAGCCAGACGCTGCCTTTGTCGAGTTCGATTTCGCCATCGGCTTTCCCGACCTGTATGTCGAGCTTGTCATGCCGCATCAGGCATTCAGGCAATTTTGTGAAACCCACCACGTCCAGCACATGGACGCGCAGATGTCCCAGGCCCTCGACGCCGATGCGCACAAGTGGCGCTACGGCGAAACCCGTGGCGCCGCAGGTGACCAGGCCCCCCAACAATAATTACAGGAGTCCACACCATGAGTGTCGAGATCAAGACGACGACCGTCGAGACGATCCGCAACACCTTCAGCCACACCCGTCGCCGCTTTGGCGACAAGGTAGCGAGCCGATATCAGGAAGCGAGTTTCGACCTGGAGTCGGCGACCAATTTTCATTACCGGCCGTTGTGGCAACCGGACAAACTGCTCAATGACGCCACCCGCACTGCGGTGGTGATGGCTGACTGGTATGCCGTCAGCGATCCTCGCCAGTACTACTACGGCGCCTACGTCCAGGCCCGGGCCAAGATGCAGGAAAATGCCGAGCATGATTACGCGTTCTGCGAAAAGCGCGACATGCTTGCCGGGCTGTCCCAGCGCAATGTGCAGTTGATCAGCAGGCTGTTGTTGCCGCTTCGGCACGCCGAGATGGGCGCCAACATGAACAACAGCAGCATCGCCGCCGACGGGTTCGGCACGAGCGTCACGCAAATGCACATGTTCCAGGCCATGGATCGCCTAGGCATCGCCCAGTACCTCTCGCGGATCGGCCTGATGCTCGATGACGGCGACGTGTTGCTGCTGGCCGAGGCCAAGCAACAGTGGCTCGGCGACCCGGCATGGCAAGGGCTTCGCCGCTACGTCGAAGACACCCTGGTAGTTCGCGACTGGTTTGAATTGACCCTGGCGCAAAACCTGGTCAGCGATGGCCTGGTGTACCCGCTGCTGTTCCACAAGCTCGACGAGCAACTCTCGGCCAACGGTGCCGGCCAGGTCGGCATGCTCACCGAGTTCATGCGCCTGTGGTTCGCCGAAAGCCAACGCTGGGTAGACGGGCTGCTCAAGACCGTGATCAACGAAAGTGCCGCCAACAAGGACCTGGTGCAAGGCTGGGTCGATCATTGGAGTGCCCGTTGCGTGGAGGCACTCGAGCCCCTGGCGGCCCTGACTCTCGATACGTCCGCGCTGGATACCGTGTGCACCGAGTTCAGCGCACGCCTGAAGAAAATCGGCCTGACAGGAGCCCGTCCATGACTTCCCTCGTCTACATCAACCTGCAGGACACCGACTACGCGCGCTCGATTGTCGACGCGATCGTCCAGGACAACCCCCATGCCGAGATTCAGCACCAGCCGTCGATGATCCGCATCGAGGCCAGGGGCCGCCTGGATATCCATCGCGAGACTGTCGAGCAACTGACCGGCAGCCCCTGGGACATCCAGGAAATGCTCATGTACGTCATCACCCTCGGCGGCAACGTCGTGGAAGAGGACGACAGCTTCTCCCTCCACTGGAACAACTGACCGCCGGTTTCAAGCCGGGGTTTGATCCATTACAAGAATACGGGAGCGCCATCATGGCCGTGAAAAAACGCCTTAATGCCAAAGAAAAATACCGCTGCATGACCCGTGACCTCGACTGGGAGCCCAGCTACCAGACCCACGAGGACATCTACCCGCACGAACGTTTCGAAGGCATCAAGATCACCGATTGGGACAAGTGGGAAGATCCGTTCCGCCTGACCATGGACACCTACTGGAAATACCAGGCCGAGAAAGAGAAAAAACTCTACGCGATCTTCGACGCCTTCTCGCAAAACAATGGGCATACCACGCTGTCGGACGCCCGCTATGTCAATGCGCTGAAGCTGTTCCTGTCCGCTGTGACACCGCTGGAATATCAGGCCTATCAAGGATTCGCCCGGGTTGGACGACAGTTCAGCGGTGCCGGTGCACGAATTGCCTGCCAGATGCAGGCCATTGACGAACTGCGCCATGTGCAGACCCAGATTCATGCAATGAGCCACTACAACAAGCACTTCAACGGTTTGCATGATTTCGCCCATATGCATGACCGCGTGTGGTTCCTCTCGGTGCCCAAGTCGTTCTTCGAGGACGCGCGGACCGCGGGGCCGTTCGAGTTCCTCACGGCCATCTCGTTTTCGTTCGAGTACGTGCTGACCAACCTGCTGTTCGTTCCTTTCATGTCCGGCGCCGCATTCAACGGCGACATGGCCACCGTGACCTTCGGCTTCTCCGCACAATCGGATGAGGCCCGCCACATGACCCTGGGCCTTGAGGTCATCAAGTTTTTGCTCGAGCAACACGAAGACAATGTGCCGATCATCCAGCGCTGGATCGACAAGTGGTTCTGGCGTGGTTACCGCTTGCTGACCCTGGTCGGGATGATGATGGACTACATGCTGCCCAACAAGGTGATGTCCTGGTCCGAAGCCTGGGGCGTGTATTTCGAAGAGGCGGGCGGGGCATTGTTCAAGGACCTGGAGCGCTACGGCATTCGCCCGCCCAAGCATGTCGAAGAAGCCAATATCGCCAAGGATCACGTCAGCCACCAGGCCTGGTCGATCTTCTACCAGTACAGCCAGGCGACCAACTTCCATACCTGGATGCCGACCGACGAGGAACTGGACTGGCTCTCGTCCAAGTACCCGGACACCTTCGACAAGATCTACCGCCCACGGTTTGAGCACTGGCGCGCGCTCCAGGAGAAGGGCGAGCGTTTCTACAACCCGACCTTGCCGATGCTGTGCCAGATCTGCCAGATCCCGCTGTCGTTTGGCGAGCCGGATGACCAGACCACACTCAGCCACCGCAGCGCCGAGCACGAAGGTGAGCGTTATCACTTCTGTTCCCAGGGCTGCTGCGACATTTTCCAGTACGAGCCGACCAAGTACATCCAGGCCTGGCTACCGGTGCATCAGATTCTGCAAGGCAACTGCGGTGGCGCGGATGTCGAGTCGGTGGTGCGCGACTACTACAACATCAACCCCGGCCAGGACAACTTGGAATACCTGGGCTCCACCGAGCATCGGCGCTGGCAGGACTGGCACCCCAATGATCGTCACAGCGCGCCGGCCAATCCCGTCGACCCGGATCTGCTCAAGACCGGCTGACGCCCTGCGCCGAAGCGGGCCTGCTGGTCCGCTTCAAACCCACCTGACAGGAAGGACAAAATCATGCCCGTGACCTCCATCGGAGCCTATGAGGCCCAACCCCTGGATCGCCAGGAAAACTTCCACGGCCTGCAACTGGTGTACCTGTGCTGGGAGAAACACCTGATGTTTTGCGCCCCGTTCACTTTCCCGTTGCCACCGGCAATGCCATTCGCGGACTTCATCGAGCAAGTGGTCAAGCCCTCGATTTCCCAGCACCCGGATGCCAGTCGCGTGGATTTCAGCCAGGCGCTATGGCGCCTGAACGATCAACCGTTCAAACCCGACAATGCGGCAAGCCTGATCGATAACGGCATCGACCATAAAAGCCTGCTGCACCTCGCTACTCCGGGCTTGAACGGCATTGCCGGCACCTTCAACTGAGGACACGGTGATGAGCTACCAAGTAACCATCGAGCCTACGGGCGAAACAATCGAAGTGGAGGAGGGCCAGACCATTCTCCAGGCAGCGTTGCGCCAGGGCGTCTGGCTGCCCTTCGCCTGCGGACATGGCACCTGCGCCACCTGCAAGATCCAGGTCCTTGAAGGCGAAGCGGATCTGGGTGCGGCGTCCTCGTTTGCACTGATGGATATCGAGCGTGACGAAGGCAAGGTCCTGGCGTGTTGCGCCATTCCGCAAAGCGACATGGTGATCGAGGCGGACATCGACGCCGACCCGGATTTTCTCGGGCACCCGGTCGAGGACTTCCGCGCAGTGGTCAGTGCGCTGGTGGACTTGTCGCCGACCATCAAGGGCGTGCACCTCAAGCTCGATCGACCCATGGCCTTCCAGGCCGGGCAGTACATCAACCTGCAATTGCCTGGCGTTGAAGGCACTCGGGCGTTTTCGCTGGCTAACCCGCCAAGTCGCGCCGATGAAGTGGAACTGCACGTGCGCCGGGTCGAGGGCGGGCGGGTCACCGGCAGGATTCACGATGAACTGAAGGTCGGAGACAGGGTGGAATTGTCCGGGCCGTACGGGCAGTTTTTCGTGCGCACCTCGCAAAGCGGAGACTTGATATTCATCGCGGGCGGCTCGGGATTATCCAGCCCTCAATCGATGATTCTCGATCTGCTGGAGGCAGGGGATACGCGCCAGATCGTGCTGTTCCAGGGGGCGCGCAATCGCGCGGAGCTCTACAACCAGGAACTGTTCGAGGCATTGCAGCGCGACTACGCCAATTTCACCTACGTACCCGCGCTCAGCCAGGCAGAGGACGATGTCGATTGGACGGGGTTCAAAGGCTACGTGCATGACGCCGCGAAGGAGCATTTCGAGGGCCGCTTCAGTTCGCGTAAAGCCTACTTGTGCGGGCCACCGGTGATGATCGATTCGGCCATTACTTGCCTGATGCAAGGGCGGCTGTTCGAGCGCGACATCTTCATGGAGCGCTTCTACAGCGCCGCCGATGGCGCCAGCGAAAGCACTCGCTCAGCGTTGTTCAAACGCATCTGAGTTTACCCGCAACACACAACGCCGGACGCTGCTGACCTCCCGAAGGTCGGCAGGGTTTCGGCTGACTATAAAAACAACAAAAGGGTCATCAACCTATGAAAGCCGTACCGCGTAACAAGCGTGGCAATTGCCTGTGCCGTGCCGCAGTGAGCCTGCTGGCGGTGGTCAGTGGCGGGGCGCTGGCCACCGAAAACGGTGGATCTTCCTACCCGATGGGGGCGGAAAACTACATGTCCGGTGCCATGCCACCGCCGGGCTTGTATTCGCAGTTCTATGTCGGCCACTACGAAGCCGACTCGCTACGCGACAATCGGGGTGACAAAGTGCCTGTGGACTTCCGCGTGCGGGCCAACTCCATTGCGCCACGACTGATCTGGGTCACCGAGCAGCAGGTGCTCGGTGGCAACCTGGCTTTCCACGCCATCGTGCCGTTGGTAGACCTCAAGGTTGAGCTCAATGGCCAGTCCCAAAGCAAACAGGGATTGGGCGACATCATCTTCGGGCCGGCGCTCGGCTTTCATCACAGTGAGAAGCTACACAGTATTGTCGCCGTGGATTTCATCGCGCCGTCCGGTGAATACGACCGCGGCGACCTGGCCAACCTCGGGCGCAATTACTGGGTGGTCGAACCCGTGGTGGCGGTGTCTTACGTCGACCCCAATGGCCTGAACGTCGACGCGAAAATCATGTATGACTTCAACCGCCGCAACCCCGCGACCGACTACCGTTCCGGCTCGGAACTGCATGCCGATTACGCAGTGGGTTGGGGCCTGGGGAATGGCTGGGTGGTGGGCGTGGGCGGTTACATCGTTCAACAGACCACCGATGACCGACAAGACGGTGAACGGGTCAAGGACAACAAAGGCAGGGCGATAGCGATTGGCCCGTCGGTGAAATATACGAGCGATAAAGGCTGGTTTCTGACCGCCAAGTGGGAGCAGGAAACCCAGGTTCGCAACCGCGCGGAAGGTAATGCCTACTGGATGAAATTGACCGTCCCCTTTTGATCGGTGTCCATCGCGGCTCCTAGCGAATACCGCTCACCGCCATGGACTCTGGCGCCCACTGCGCCGTCGATAGCGGCTCAATGTAGCGGATGCCGCCATGGGGGCCGACCACGCCATTGATGTTGTAGGTGCCACGCGACAGGTCGTACGTCATGAACGGGGTGGCATCGGGGACCTGCTGGTCATAGCTCTGGCTGAAGAAGGCGAAGGAGCCCCGATACAGCTGGCCATCGGTGTCGTACTGATCGGAGGCCACCGCGGCCCAGGTATCTTCATCCAGGTAAAAGCGGCGCTTCTGGTAGATGTGCTTGGCACCGGGCTTGAGATTGCCCTCGACGACGTAGACCCGGTGTTTTTCCCAGCGCACGTAATCCGGGGCAATGAAGTTGGGGGTGGTCAGCGATTTGGCTTCGCGGGCGTAGGTGAGTTTGTAAGTGTTGTACGGCACGATCATTTCCCGTTTGCCGACCAGCGTCCAGTCATATAGCTCCAACGCACGGGCGGTGCCGGGATTGGGCGTGTCGTAGGCCAGGATCGAAATCTGCTTGACCCGGCGCTGGGCCGGCATGTACTGCCAGGCGCGGCCAGGAAACTCCGTGGCATTGGTGGCGTTCTTGAGCATGATCGACTCGCCGGCTCGGCGCGCAGGCCCTGTGTAGGACAGTTTCAACTGATAATAAATGTCCGAGCTGCTGAACGGCTTCGACATGTTCTCGTAGATCGGGAAGGACACGTACGCCTCGCCGGTGACCGCCAGGCTCGGCACGCCCGCCGTGTCGACGGTCCAGGAGTCGTACTTGGAATGGATGTTGACGCCCTGGTAGCGCAACAGGAAATTCCACATCGCTTCGGCGCCGGACTGCGGGATCGGGAACGGCACGCCGGGCATCACATTGTCGATGGCGGTACCGCCTTCGAGGGACCTGGCGTTGGTGGCATTCTTGCGACTGTTGTCGAGCACCGCCTGTGGCAACGATGCAGTGCGGTGGGTCGGATACACATCGACTCGAAAGCCAGGGTAGCGCTTGGCCAACGCGACAGTGGTGGCGGTCAGCATGCCTGTGTACGCATCGACGTTCTTGCCGTTGATCACCAGCAGCGGTTTTTCGTGGGCAAAGGGGTCGGGGCGCATGCTGTCGCCGGCCTTGAAACTGGAGGGGGCCGTGGTCAGGCCACCGCTGTAGGGCGGAATGGAACCGTCGGCATTGCCGGCTTGCTCGGCACCCACTCCCGTCAGGCTGGTGCCCAGCCGGGCGGCTTCCTGGGTCGATACATAGGCGTGGGCATCGATGACCAGCCCCATGAGGGGGATGGCGGCCAGAAGACTTTTCACCAATTTCATCTTGTTATTCTCCTGCCAGGCGGACCAGGCAACTCATGACTCAGAGGCCACGGTCACATCCGTCGGCGCAATTGCCAGAGTTTGTACCTCCATTAGAAGACCTGCGATTGAGGGGTGCTTCGCATTTGACGACAGTTACTTGGCTATTGATGACAGGGGCAGAGCTTCGGCGAGGATGTGGAATGTGTTGGCCAGTGATCCGTCCGGGACCCACTCCACACGGGTGGGGGCGTGGACGTTAAGGCGGATTAACCTTCAGGCCTCATAAAACCCGCACGTTCTGCAAAGTTGGGGCGAATTCGAAGAGGTGTCTGTCGTGAACCGTTGTTTATCCACTCTGGCCGGTAGCAGTCGCAAGCTTGATGGTGGCGTGATGTTCGGTAATACGCCGCGGCAGTTGTGGGCTGAATGGATCAAGCCTGACCAGGACAACCTGGTGGACCTGGCCTCGCGGGGCCTGCTGGTGCAGCAAGGGGGCAAGAATATCCTGGTGCTGGCCGGTGCCAGCGCCTTGCTGGCGCCGCTGCGACGGACCTGTAGCTGTCAGAAACATCCGCCGGGGTTGCTCGACAGCCTGGCGCAACAGGGGCTGACTGAAGGCGATATCAGTGCGGTGGTGCTGACGCATCTGCACGCGCAACTGACTCCCGAACTGAGTGCGGCGATCGAGGAGGGCAATACGCCGCGCTTGCTGTTTCCTGCTGCGCATTACATTACCGGGGAGCGCCATTGGTCCCGTGCGCTTCACAACCATCCCCATGATCGCGCTTTATTCGTCCGCCAGATCGTGCGCAGGCTGCAAGGCAGTGGGCGGCTGGTGCTGGTCGATGACGCGCGCTGCAAAGAGCTCGGCGACGGTTGGCAGTTCCACTTCAGCGATGGCTACACCCCAGGGCAATTGATCCCGGAAATCGCCATGCCCGGCGGGCCGGTGGTGTTTGCCGGCGATCTGATTCCCGGTACCCACTGGTTGCGCCTGGATGTGACGACGGCCAACGATCGCAATCCGGAAGGGTTGGTGGGCGAGAAAGAACGACTGTTGGACCACCTGGTGGCCAGCGGTGGTCGCCTGGTGTTCTCCAGTGATCCACAGATTGCGATGATCAAGATCATGCGTGATCGACATTCGCGTTACCAGGCGTTTGACACGTACACCACGTTGAGCCGTTTCGAGTGTTGATGCGTGCCCCTGCAGGAGCGAGCCTGCTCGCGAAGAACGTCCAGGCAACGCGGGTATCCAGACACCCCGCGTCACCGTTAAAGACCATCGCGAGCAGGCTCGCTCCCACAAGGCTTGCCCCCAGCATGGAGGGCTGAAACTGTAGGAGCGAGCCTGCTCGCGAAAAACGTCCAGGCAACGCGGGTATCCAGACACCCCGCGTTTCAGCGTGGCGGCTGCTGACTTCTCAGGAAATCCTGCACCAGGTTCGATCGGTCAAATGACTTGGCCGCCTGCACGGGCGGGTACTCGGCCAGGGTCTTCAAATGGTTGCCAATCAGTTCCCCCATGGGAGCGGCAATCCAGGCGGACTTCTGAACCATGTGGCCGTAGGAGTCGTTGCTGTCATAACTCTCGAACGGATCGCTGCGCAGGTTGAACATCAGCGTGGCAAACAACGGCTTTATCGGGGCGTAGTAGTCTTCTTTGGTCGAGAAGTGCAGCTTCCACGGACCCATGCGCACGGCGGTCAGTTTGCTTTCGATGTAATAGAGCAGGCTGGTGCGTGCGCTGGCGGGTGACTTGCCGGTCCAATAGTCGATGTTGTTGATGCCGTCGATGTACTGCTTTTTCTCGATTTTCATGCGCTCGACCACATCCGGCACGCCCGCTGCCGCGGCGAGGGAGGTAAACATGTCCTGGTGCGCCTGGATGCCATTCTTGATCTGCCCTGGCTTGATGACACCCGGCCAGCGCAACATCGACGGTACGCGCACGCCGCCTTCATACGTGGTCATTTTCTCGCCACGGAAGGGGGTTGTGGCGCCATGTGGCCAGGAAGCGTGTTCAGGGCCGTTGTCGGTGGAATACCAGACGATGGTGTTCTGATCCAGGCCATTCTCCTTCAGGAAATCCAGCAACAGACCGATGTCGTGGTCGTGCTGCATCATGCCGCTGCCCTGAGTGTCGTCTTCGTGGGTGTATTGGGCAGCAGCGTGTTTCCATTTATCGTTGAGATGGGTGTAGATGTGCATTCTTGTGGTGTTGACCCATACGAAAAATGGCTTGTCGTCGTTCTTCGCCTTGCGCATGAAGTCCATCGCATGAGGGATCAGTTCTGCGCCATCGAAGTCTTCCATTCGCTTGGTCGTCAGTGGTCCGGTGTCTTCGATGACCTGTTTGCCAACCAACCCGAAACGAGGGTCTGTCGTCGTATCGTCCTTGTCCGTGGCGAAGCTGTGCAGCACGCCGCGGGTGGCGAATTTTTTGGCGTAGGCCTGCGGTCCACCCGGATAGTCCTTGGCAAAATTCTGGTAATCGGCGTACTCACTCTGTTCCTCGGTATTGAGGTGGTACAGGTTGCCGAAAAACTCGTCGAAGCCATGCACCGTCGGCAGGTTGGGGTTGTTGTCGCCCAAGTGGTTTTTGCCGAACTGGCCGGTGCGGTAACCCACCTGTTTCAATACCTCGGCCAGGCTCGGTGAAGCAGCCTGCAGGCCGAGCTTGTCGCCCGGCTGCCCCACGGTGGTCATGCCGGAGCGAATCGGGTACTGGCCGGTGATGAACGCCGCTCGGCCGGCAGTGCAGGAAGGTTGTCCGTAGTGATCGGTAAAGCGAATGCCCTCCATGCCGATCTGGTCGATATTCGGCGTGGTGTAGCCCATGGTGCCCATGCCATAGGCACTCACGTTCTGCCAGCCAATGTCGTCGCCCCAGATCACCAGGATATTGGGCTTGGTCGTCTGGGCCTGTGCCATCGGCGCGGCGAGCATGGCGCAAGCCATGCCTGCCATGGCCAGCCGCTTGATACTTTCGATCATGAAGTGTCTCCTCATTGTCAAAGTGAATGCCAGGTCAGGGTGAGTCAGGCGAGCAACGTCTCGACCAACTGAGCCCGCAGTTCCGGTTTGCCCGCATACGGGTCGGGTGGATTGCGCTGCTCGACGATCGCATCGAAGCGCTCGCGCACGGAGCCCATGGCGTGGGGATGCGAGTAGATATAGAAATTGCGCTGGCGGACAGCCTCGAAGGTCAGGTGGGCGATCTGCTGGGCACTGACCTTGGCCGCGCCAGTAGCCTTCTGGTTCTGCGCCAGAGCCGCCGCCTGGGAGCGTGTCGGTGCGCCGGCATTAGCCAGATCGTTCGGGCGATTCCGAGCGGACAAGCTGATACCGGTGGGTACGAAGTAGGGGCACAGCACCGAGCAGTGCACCTGACAGGAAACCAGCGCGAGGTCGTGGTACAGCGTCTCGCTGAGCGACACCACCGCCTGTTTGGTGAGGTTGTAGGCGCCCAGCGTCGGCGCGTTGAGCAGCCCGGCCATCGAGGCGGTATTGATGATGTGCCCTTCGTAGTCCGGGTCATGCGCAGCGGCCGCCAGCATCAGCGGTGTGAAGATGCGCACCCCGTGGATCACGCTGCGCACGTTGACACCCAGAACCCAGTCCCAGTCCTTTTCACTGTTCTCCCACACAAGGCCGCCGGCGAGCACGCCGGCGTTGTTGAACAGCAGGTGTACGGCGCCGAACTCCGCCACTGCGGCATCGGCCAGAGCCTGGACTTGCGTGGCCTGCGAGACGTCGGTTCGCAGACCGATGACCGAGGCGCCGCGAGCGCGCAGTTCGGCGACCGTGGCCTCGAGCGCGTCAGCCTGGATATCGGCCAGCACCAGCTTCATGCCAAGCCCTGCACCCATCTCGGCGAAAGCCTTGCCGAAACCGGATGCGGCGCCGGTAATCACCGCTACGCGACCTTCGAAGTTCTTCATGACGGCACCGCCAGGGTTTCGAGCGCATGGCGCAGCGCTGCCGGCAGCGGCACCGGCCGGCGCGTCACGCGGTCGACGTAGACGTGGACGAAGTGGCCCTGCGCCGAAGCCTCGGTGTTGTCGTTGGCAAACAGACCGACTTCATAGCGCACGCTTGAAGTGCCCAGGCTTGCCACGCGCAGGCCGGCGCGCACCAGGTCGGGGAAGGCGATGGACGAGAAGTAGCTGCAATGGGTGTCGACCACCAGACCGACTACAGGGCATTGCTCGAAGTCGAGCAGGTTCTGCTCCAGCAGCCAGCCGTTGACCACGGTGTCGAACCAGCTGTAGTAGATGACGTTGTTGACGTGACCGTAGACGTCGTTGTCCATCCAGCGTGTGGTGATGTCGCGCAGGTAACGATAGTCGCCGCGCTCATGCGGTAGGGGTTTGTTCATGACTTCAAGCCTCCTGCTTCATGCGGCGCACGCGAATATCCGCCTGCTCTTTGTGGCCGGACATATGTTCATAGCCACACAGCCGCGAGCAGTACTCGCCAATCATCACGCTGGCCTCATCGGTCAGCACGCGTTGGTAGGTGTGGGTCTTGATGAACTTGCCCACCCACAATCCTCCGGTGTAGCGACCCGCGCCCATCGTCGGCAGTGTGTGGTTGGTGCCGATGACCTTGTCGCCATAGCTCACATTGGTGCGGTGGCCAAGGAACAGGGCGCCGTAACGGGTCATGCGATCGTGATACCAGTCCGGATCCTTGGTCATTACCTGCACATGCTCAGAGCACAAACGCTCGGCGACCTCCAGGGCTTCTTCGTCGGTGTCGCATAGATGGATCTCACCGAAGTCGTTCCAGGCCACGCTAGCGACCGGCGCGGTGTCCAGGCGCGACAGTACCCGGTCGATAGCAGCAGGCAGCTCTTCGGCGATTTTCTTGCTGGTGGTAACGCAATAAGCGGGGGAGGTCGGGCCATGTTCGGCCTGGCCCAGCAAGTCGACGGCGACCAGTTCGGCGTCCACGGTGTCATCACAGATCACCATGGTTTCGGTAGGGCCGGCGAACAGGTCGATACCGACGCGGCCGAACAGCTGGCGCTTGGCCTCGGCCACATAAGCGTTGCCGGGGCCGACGATCATGTCGACGCCGACGATGCTCTGTGTACCGATCGCCATCGCAGCCACTGCCTGCACGCCGCCAAGGCAGTAGATCTCGTCTGCACCGGCCAAGTGCATCGCCGCTACGATTTCAGGGCACGGCTTGCCTTCGAACGGCGGTGCACTGGCGATCACGCGCTTGACGCCGGCCACCTTGGCGGTGAGTACGCTCATGTGCGCGCTGGCGATCAATGGGTACTTGCCGCCGGGGATATAGCAGCCGACCGAGTTGACCGGAATATTGCGATGGCCGAGTACGACGCCGGGCAAGGTTTCGACCTCGACATCGTGCATCGAATCCTTCTGAATCTGGGCGAAGCGGCGAATCTGATCCTGGGCGAACCGGATGTCGTCGAGCGTCTGCCGGGGCAGACTGGCAATGCAGGCGTCGATCTGTTGCTGGGTCAGACGCATGCTTTGCGGCGCCCAGTTGTCGAATTTCTCGGAGTACTCGCGCACCGCTGCATCACCGCGCTGCTCGATGTCGGCGAGGATGCCTTCTACGGTGGCGCGCACCTGGGCTTGATTGCTGGCTTTCGCCTGGGCCGATTGACCCTTTTTGAGTTGTTGAATCACCGGTTATTTCCTCTGGATTGTTTTTGCTTTTGTGAGCTGGGTGTAGAGGTGGCGCTACGCGGAGGCGCGCTGTACCAGATGTCCCGGCACCTCGTGCAGCGCCTGGTTGGCGCCGTTGCCAGGGCGACCCTGGCCCAGCAAGCCGATGGCGCATTCGATCATTCGGCCCAGGGGCTGGTGCACCGTGGTCAGTGAGTTTTCGGGCCAGGCGGCGGCGCGGATGTCGTCGAAGCCGACCACCGCGACATCCTCGGGTACCCGAAGGTGGGTGTTCATCCGCAGGTAACTCAGTACGCCGAGGGCCATCACGTCGTTGGCGCAGAACACCGCGTCGATGGCAGGTTGGCCGACACTGAACAGTCGGGCTGCCGCCTCGCGTGCGCCTTCATAGGTGTATCCACCCTCAACGCAGGCCACCAGGCGTTGCCCCTGCGCGGCCAGGCCTCGCTTGAAGCCGCGCAAGCGGTCAGCCGTGGTGGAGATGCCCGGATCGCCGGACACAAAGGCGCAGGCCTGGCGGCGTTGTCCCACCAGATAGTCGGCCACCTCGGCGGCCATGCGCTCGTTATCGCAGCACACCGACCAGACGGTCACGTCCTCGACGCGGCGGTTCATGAATACCAGGCCGACACCCTGGCGTGCGCACAGGTCGGCCATGTGCGAAGACAACTTCGCGGCGGTCACCACGATCCCATCGACCTGGTACTGCAGCAGTTGCGGCAGCAGTTCGTCCGCGTCGCCCCCCGGTGGTACCACGAACAGCAGCAGTTGTCGGCCCGCCTGGCGCAGTTGCAGCGAAAGCTCCTCAACCAGTGCCGGATAGAAAGGGTTGGCCATATCGCCGACCACCAGCGCAACGATGCCTGTCTTGCGCTGGTTCAAGGAGCGGGCGATGGCATTGGGCCGATAGCCCAGTTCATCGGCCATGGCGAGTATGCGCACGCGTAGCTTGGCCGAGATACGCGATTGCGCATCGAAGGCGCGAGTGACCGTGGAGGTGGCGACCCCGATGCGTTGCGCAAGGTCCTTGGCGGATACCCGTACGACGGTCGCGCGGTTTGTTGCAGCGCAGCAATCGCCGGCAGTGCTGTCGTGCTTCATGTCGTTAGGTCCGGTCGCGTTTCAGTCTTGTGCAAACGTGTGCACTCATGGGTCCGATGCTATCGGTGCCGCACTGGTGTGGGCTCCCCCCAAAGAGAGGGGGGCGACCGGCTCGCCATGCACATAGCCTGTGTGAAATGGCGAAAAGCAGTGGACGAGATCCACACTGAAGGAGTCGATATGCGCAGTTCGGACATGGCCGCTCCAGGCCTGGATACCAATGACGACATTGTGCTCAAACTGCCCGCCAGGCCACGCAAGCAGCCCAGGCAGGCACGTTCGGTGGCCTTGGTCGAAGCCTTGAAAACAGCCGGGCGGGACGTCCTCGAACGGGAAGGGCGCGAAGCGCTGTCGATCTATCGTCTTTCCGATTATTCCGGGGTGGCGATCAGTTCCATCTACGAATACTTCCCCACGATGGAATCGCTGATCGCCGCCATTTTCGAGGATTACCGCGCTGATACCCGCCAGCAAATCATCCTCGACATCCATGCACTGCCGGCATCGGCGACGCTGTATGACGGCATCGAATTGGTGTTGCGCACCGGCCTTGCAGCCTTGCATCGCTGGGAGCAGATCGACTCGCAATTGAGCATCAAGGCCGCCTACTACGCTGAACTGGTGCGCCTGGACATCGTCAAGCCGGAGCGTTTCTGGATCTCGAAGGTCATGCCAGCCCTGGTACAGCGCTTCTGCAACGAGGTTCGGGTGCGTGATCGCGAGAAGGCGGGCTTCCTTGCCTATCAGGCGGTCACTGCGTTGCCCCGGGCGTTGCTGATCGAAAAACCGGACTACTTGCTTGAAGAGGACACCGTTCGCATGCTGGCGCGCATGCTCCATGCCTTGCTGACGACGGCGGATGAACAGTGACGCGGCCAACGCAGGCAGGTTCGCTTGGCGCAACTGACGCGGGCCTACCCGCTTCGAGGGGGCAGAAGGAGCGTAAGTCGTCCTAAGGTGGCGTAAAGGCGTTCATCGCCAGAGCCCATCTTTTTGGAGGTAATTGAATGATCCCGCGCACTCTCTTCGATCATGAACATTTAGCGTTTCGCGATAGCGTAAAACGTTTTCTCGCGCAGCAATGCACGCCGTTCCATGAACAGTGGGAAGAGGATCATCGGGTTCCCCGGCAGATCTGGGAGCGCGCCGGTGAGCTGGGCATGCTCAACGCCACGACCCCCCAGGCCTATGGCGGCCTGGGTTTGGACCGGCGCTTTTCGATGATCGCCGTCGAGGAAGTGGCCCGCGCCGGGCTTTCCGGCTTGAATGGCTTCAATGTGCACGACATCTGTGCCGGTTACCTGATCAACTTCGGCACCGAAGAGCAGAAACAGCAATGGCTGCCGAAAATGGCCAGCGGCGAAGTCATCTCTGCCGTGGCCATGACCGAACCCGATACTGGCTCCGACCTGCAAGCGGTCAAGACCCGTGCCGTGCTCGATGGGGATGACTACGTGATCAACGGTGCCAAGACGTTCATTTCCAATGGCACCAACAGCGACCTTATCGTGGTGATCGCCAAGACCGGCAATACCGGCAAAGGCTCGCGGGACATCTCGCTGATCCTGGTGGAGGCCGACCGGGTCGGCGTCACCAAGTCCAAACCGCTGCGCAAGGTCGGCCTGCATGCCCAGGACACCACCATGCTGTTCTTCCAGGACGTGCGGGTGCCCAAGGACAACATCCTGGGGGGCGAGCCTGGCCAGGGGTTCTACCAATTGATGAAGGAGCTGGCCTGGGAGCGCCTGAGCATTGGCATCCTGGCCATTGCGGCAAGCCAGGCAGTGCTCGAGCAGACCATTGACTACACGCGCGAGCGCAAGGCATTCGGTACGCCGATCATCGAATTCCAGAATTCGCGCTTCAAGCTGGCGGACCTCAAGACCGAAATCGTCATCGGCCAGACCTACATCGATCGCTGCATGGAGCTCATCCTGCAACACGAACTGAGCCCGCAGGCAGCGGCGGCGGCCAAGCTGTGGTGCACCGAACTGTATTCCAAGGTGGTGGATCAGTGTGTGCAGCTGCATGGCGGTAACGGCTATATGCTGGAGTACCCGGTTGCCCGTCATTACCTGGACAGCCGCGTCAACCGCATCTACGGTGGAGCCAACGACATCATGCGCGAACTGGTAGCGCGAACCCTCTGACTCGGCCTCCCGTCTACCTGGCCTCTTGTAGGAGCGAGCCTGCTTGCGATGGACGTCAACGATGACGCGTGCTGCCTGAATGATCGCGTTGTTCAAGCGTCCATCGCGAGCATGCTCGCTCCTACAGGGTAGCCCCCCTCGATTGTGGGGGGTGGGCTGTCTGTTTTCCCCGCCACAATCCTGCGCGCAACCATGACACGCGCTGTCTTTTAGCGGTGTTCGGGTAAATAATCCGACAATCGCCAGAAATGTGGCCATACCTCGCCGATTCGTATCAAACAGCCTCACGCTGCTTCGACGGATCTGGGGATCGGAGACCAGGCAAGACATGCATACCGACAAGCTGCTCGTATCGACCAAATTCGCGCCACCGCGCATTGGTACCCAGACCATCCTGCGCGAGCGCCTGCTCGAGGATCTGCGCGGCATGACGCAATGCCGCGTGGGCCTGGTGACCGGCAGCCCGGGTTTCGGCAAGACCACGCTGCTGGCCCAATGGCGGCAGGTGATGATGCGCTCCGGAGCGGAGGTGGCCTGGCTGGCATTGAGCGCCGATGACAAGCACGTTCCGATTTTCTTCGCTTATCTACGTGGCGCGTTGCAGCGACTGGGCATCGTCCTCGACAGCGGTGTGCCGTTGGAGGGCGCGCGGCCGGAGTTCATCGACGAGGTGGTGGCGACCATCGTCGAAGGTGCTGCCAGTATCAACAAAGAGTTGTTCCTGGTGATCGATGACTACCAACACGTCAGCGACCCGCGCTCGCACCAGCTCATGCAAAAACTGCTGGACCACAGCCCCGAGAACCTGCACTTCGTCATCTCGTCCCGGGTGGGTCCACCGTTGAGTTTCAGTCGGCTGCGCCTGAGCGGGCAGTTACTGGAACTCGATTGCGCAACCTTGCCATTCGATCTGGCCGAGTCCCGCGCTTTTCTCGAACAGAGCCTGGCGGCCTTGAAGCTCAGCCCGGAAGAACTCCATCAGATCCACGAGCTCACCAGTGGTTGGCCCGCCACGTTGCAGCTGGTGATCATCCTGTTGCGCAGCGACCCGCAATCGCGCGGTGCCTTGCGCGAAATGGGCTGGCGTTCCGACGACCTGCAGAGCTACCTGGCCGAAGACGTCATGGCCCATCTGCCACCCGAATTGGCGCAGTTCATGGAAAGCGTCAGTATTTGCCGGCGCTTCAACGCCTCCCTGGCGCAAGCGATTACCGGCGTCAACTCGGCGCAAGCCATGCTCAAGCGGCTGGACGAAGAAAACCTGCTGATCTTTCGCGTCGAAGCCGATGACCGTCAGCCGTGGTACCGCTTTCATGCATTGTTCGGCGATTTCCTGGCCACGCGGCTCGCCCGTCGTGACAGCGCAGCCCTGATCGAACTGCATAATCGGGCCGCTCACTGGTTCGCCGAGCGCAAGCTGCTGGCCGAGGCCGTACGCCATGCCACATTGGCAGGTGACCTGGACTTCGCTGCGCAACTGATCGAACGGGCAGCCCCGGCGACCTGGAGCCTGAGTCAGCTAAGCCCGCTGCTACGCCTGCTCGACCGCTTGCCGCAGGACATCCTGTTTTCCCGGCCGCGCCTGTTCTTTCTCGGTTGCCTGGCCTATGCACTCACGGCCCGCCCGGCCAAGGCCGAGGTCTGGCTGGAACAATTCCATCGCAGTGGTGCGGCGCAGCACGCTGACGTTGCCTATCGACTGCCGCTGGTGCAGGCGGCCATCGAAGTGCAGCGTGATCGCACTGAGCCCATCATTGGTTTGCTCGAGGATTTCCAGGCGTTGCCGGATGACTATTCCGTAACGCGTTTCGGCGCGCCGGCACTGCTGACCATCGCTTACCTGGCGGCCGGACGCATCGAGGAAGCGTTGCAATGCCTGGATGACAACCCCATCCCCGAAGCCGAGCGCAATGGCGAGATGGCGTTGGTGGCCGAAGGCGCCCGGACCCTTTGTTACCTGCAGGCCGGCCAGATGCGCGAAGCAGAGCGGATCGGTTCGGCACAACTGGCCCGTGCGGTGTCAGTGCACGGCCACCGTGCCGCCAGTGCCTATCTGGGGGCCGCCACGCTGGCCGAGGTCTACCGCGAGGTTGACCGTACCGATGAAGCGCGGGAAATCCTCGCCAACCGTAATGGCCTGCTGCAATGGGCCATGCCCGACACCATGCTGCGGGCGACGATTTGCCGGGCACGCCTGGACCTGCTCCAGGACAGCGCCGCGGTGGCCATGGCTTTTCTGGAACGCCAGGAACGACACTTTCGCACCATCAACCAGGACCGAGCCCTGGCGCACTGCCTGGCCGAGCAGGCCCGCATCGCGTTGCTGGAAAACGACAAGGCACTGGCCGCCGACAGGGTAGCCAAACTACAGGTACTGGCCGATAAACACCGCGACTCCCCGGGCTTCCAGGCAGACATCCCGGCCATTGCCGCGCTGGCGCAAGCGCGTCTGCTGCTGGCCACCAACTACCCGGACAAGGCGCTCGCAGCCCTGGCTATCCTGGGCACCTACGCGACGAAGTTCAGCCGCGGGCAATTGCAGGTCACCGGCCAGTTGCTCGAAGCGTGCGCGAAAAGCGACCTGCTGCAGCCCGAACAGGCACAAGCGCGCTTGCTGGAAGCCGTGTCCCTTGGCCGGCGCCTGGGACTGGTGCGCACCTTCCTCGACGAAGGCGAAGTGCTGCGCAAAATGCTCGTGGCACTGTCGAGCAAGCCGCTGGCCAGTGAGGATGAGATTTACTTGAGAGGGCTGCTTGAGCGCTTCGGTCCTGGAAGCGTCGGTCGCTCCAGCGAGTCATCGGCCAATGGCGCGTCTTCAATGCTCACGCCGCGGGAGCTGGCCATCCTCGAATTGATCAGCCAGGCGATGGCCAACAAGCGCGTGGCCCTGACGTTAAACATCTCGCTGGAAACGGTGAAGTGGAACCTGAAGAACATCTACGCCAAGCTGGGGGTTTCGAGTCGTTATGACGCGGTGTCGTGGGCGCGCAAGAATGGGTTGATTGAGTAGCAGGGGGGCTGCCAGGCCGAAAATCTGCAGGTCAATGCACCTTCTTGCGCAGTTCTTGGACTTTTCCTACATCTTAATCGGCGCCAACCACTGTAGGAGCTGCCGAAGGCACGATCTTTTGGAAATCACCGCGAACCGGGTGCTGGATCAGATTGGTCCGTCTCAATAGCTGTTGTCCAACCTGACACTCCACTTGTGGCGAGGGGATTCATCCCCGTTGGGTCGCGAAGCGGCCCCAAAAGAGGGCCTGCTGCGCAGTCCAACGGGGATGAATCCCCTCACCACAAAGTACTCAGTGCTGCTGGATCCCAAGCGCAAAACACCAGCGCGGCAAAGGAGGGATGCGTTGCGTGGACGCGCCGATGACTTCCCCCGCTGGCGTTTTGCGGGGGCAGTCTATACTCGGGATCGATTTTGGTAGCCAACCCTGTTGGAGGGGGTAACTGCTTTTTCCGAGTATCAAACCAAAAAGGTCACCGCATCACTCATGGCCAATAAACTCACTGCAAAGACTGCCATCGTCACCGGGGCGGCCCAAGGGATTGGCGCCGCGATCGTGCGACTCTTCGCGCAAGAGGATTGCTTTGTCTACGTCACGGATATCAACGATGAGCTCGGCAGCGCCGTTGCAGCTTCACTCGGCGATCGCGCCAGCTATCTGCGCCTCGATGTGCGGCGCGAAGAAGATTGGCAGCGAGTGACCACGCAAATCCTCAAGGAGCGCGGCAGACTGGACGTGCTGGTGAACAATGCAGGTATCACCGGATTTGAGCACGGTGCCGTGGCGCATGACCCGGAGCATGCACGCCTGGAGGACTGGCACGCTGTGCATCGGACCAATCTCGATGGCGTATTCCTGGGTTGCAAGTACGCCATTCGCGCCATGCGGGCTCACGGAACAGGCTCCATTATCAACATCTCCTCCCGGTCAGGCCTGGTTGGCATTCCGGGCGCCGCGGCCTATGCGTCGTCCAAGGGCGCAGTGCGTAACCACACCAAGACGGTGGCGCTTTACTGCGCCGAGCAAGGGCTCAGAATCCGGTGCAACTCGATTCATCCCGCGGCCATCCTCACGCCCATGTGGGAGCCCATGTTGGGCACCGGCGAGGATCGTCACGAACGCATGGCTGCACTGGTTCGAGACACTCCACTGCGAAGGTTCGGGATGCCCGAAGAGGTGGCGGCGCTGGCACTGTTACTTGCCTCTGATGAAGCGACGTACATGACCGGCAGTGAGCTCAACATCGACGGCGGCCTCTTGGCAGGCACCGCCGCGACGCCCAGCGTAGTGGACGACAGCGACGCGGTGCAAAACTGATCGCTATCGATCCATACCGTTCGCTCACCGCGGAAAAATGCCACCAGCACATTGCGTTACGGCCGGGCCTGGCCGCAGTTCGGTGAAGAAACCGCGGCGGCGGGTTGGATACCGTTTTCCAGTGCAGGGTGAAGTTTGAAGGTGGCCATGCGGGCTCCTCCTGTTCAGGCTGCCCCCAGGTAAATGCCCCTAGATAAAGAATAGCGCGCGGTGTGTTTTTCGAATGCACGAATCCCCCCCTCCCCGAGGGGGCGTATCGGCGAAACCTGCTCCTATGATCGATCCAGAGCCCCTTCAAAGGTGGCCGACCGACGACCGAAGGAGAGAACCACCGATGATACCCCGTACCCTGTTTGACCATGAGCACGAGGAGTTTCGCAGCAGCGTGCGGCGCTTCCTGGCTGAGGAATGTGCACCCTGCCTCGAACAGTGGGAAACAGACCATCGGGTCCCGCGGTACATCTGGGAGCGGGCTGGCGCGCTGGGCATGCTCAATGCCACCACTCCCGAAGCCTATGGCGGACTGGGGCTGGATCGGCGTTTCTCGATGATCGCCACCGAGGAAATCTACCGCGCGGGCCAGGCGTCGGGGCTGATCGGTTTCGGCGTGCATGACATTGTCGCCGGTTACCTGGTGAATTTCGGCAGCGAACAGCAAAAGCACACCTGGCTGCCGAAAATGGCGGCAGGCCAAGCCATCGGCGCGGTGGCGATGACCGAGCCGGATACCGGCTCCGACCTGCAAGCGGTCAAGACCCGCGCTGTGCTGGACGGTGATGAGTACGTCATCAACGGTGCCAAGACGTTCATATCCAACGGCAGCAACTGCGACCTGGTGGTCGTCGTCGCCAAGACCGGCAATACCGGCAAGGGCGCCCAGGACATCTCGCTGATCCTGGTCGAAACCGACCGCGCAGGCTTCAGTCGGTCCCAGCCCTTGCGAAAGGTCGGCCTGCACGCCCAGGACACCACCATGCTGTTCTTCGACAACGTCCGGGTGCCCAGGGAAAACCTGCTGGGTGGTGTGGCCGGGCAGGGCTTCATCCAGTTGATGAAGGAGTTGGCCTGGGAACGGCTGTCCATCGCCATCAGCAGCGTTGCCGGTGCCGAGGCGGTGCTCGACAGCACGCTGGACTACACCAAGGGCCGCAGCGTGTTCGGCAAGCCCATCTTCGCCTTCCAGAACACCCGCTTCAAATTGGCCGACCTGAAGATGCAATTGGCGGTGTCGCAGAACTACGTCGACCGCTGCATGGAGCAAAGCCTGGCGCGAACCCTCAGCCCGGAAGCGGCAGCCTCGGCCAAATTGTGGTGCTCGGACCTCTACACCAAGGTCGTGGACGAATGCGTCCAGCTGCATGGCGGCAACGGCTACATGCTCGAGTACCCGGTCGCCCGTCACTACCTCGATCACCGCGTCCTGCGCATTGCCGGCGGCGCCAACGACATCATGAAAGATCTGGTCGGGCGCACGCTCTGATCAGGGTTGCAGAGGATTACCCATGGAATACCTGATACCCCGTAGCTTGTTCAGCACTGAGCACGATGAGTTTCGACGCGCCTGCCGCCGCTTCATGGAGCAGCAGGTCAACCCGTTCCATGCCCAGTGGGAGAAAGACAAGTGCGTACCCCGCGAGGTCTGGCGCAAGGCTGGCGAGATGGGAATGCTCTTGCCTTCGATGCCAGAGGAATATGGCGGGCCCGGCGCCGATCGCCTGTTCGACATGGTCTTTGCCGAAGAATTCATGCGTGCCGGCGCTTCCGGCCTGATTGGTTTCGGTGTGCACGGCCTGGTGGCCAACTACATCCTCAACTACGGCACCGAGGCGCAGAAGCAGGCTTGGTTGCCGAAAATGATCGCGGGTACAACCGTGGGCGCCATCGCCATGACCGAACCCAACACCGGTTCGGACCTGCAGGCGGTGCGCACGCGCGCCAGGGTCGAAGGTGACGAGTTAATCATCAACGGCTCCAAGACGTTCATTTCCAATGGCGCGTCCTGCGATCTGGCGTTGGTGGTCTGCAAGACCGGCGAAAGTGGCAAGGGCGCCCAGGACATCTCGCTGATCATCGTCGAGAAAGAGCGTAAAGGCTTCAGCCGATCGCAGCCGCTGGAAAAGATCGGCCTGCACGCCCAGGACACCAGCATGCTGTTCTTCGACGATTGCCACGTGCCGGCCGAAAACGTGCTCGGCGGCGTGCAAGGGCAGGGCTTCTACCAGCTCATGCATGACCTGGCGTGGGAACGGATCATCGGCGCCGTCGGTTTTCAGGCCCAGGCAGAGGCGGCGCTGGATCACACCATCGAATACACCCGTACGCGCATGGTCTTCGGCAAGCCTGTGCTGGACTTCCAGAACTCGCGTTTCACCCTGGCGCAACTCAAGACCGAAATACAGATCGGCCGCTCATGGGTCGACAGCTGCATGGCCTTGCTGCTGCGCGACGAACTGACAGCCGAAGCGGCCGCGGTGGCCAAGTACTGGACCGCGGAGCTCAGCAGCCGCGTGGTCGATGCGTGCCTGCAACTGCACGGCGGCAATGGCTACATGACCGAATACCCGATTGCCAGGTTGTACCTCGACACCCGTGGCAACCGGATCTGGGGTGGTACCAACGAAATCATGAAAGAAATCATCGCTCGCACGTTGTGAGCGCGATCATAGGAGAGCAAACGTGTCTCAAGAAATTCGCTTTGACGGCAAAGTTGCCATCGTCACCGGCGCCGGCAACGGCCTGGGACGCGCCCACGCCTTACTGCTGGGTTCGCGGGGTGCCAGGGTCGTGGTCAATGACCTGGGCGTCAGCACCGAAGGCCTGGGCAGTTCAAGCGCGGCGGCCGATGAAGTGGTTGCGCAGATCCGCGCCATGGGTGGCGAGGCTGTCGCCGACTACCACTCGGTGACCGAGGGCGAGAAAATCGTCGCCACCGCGCTCGAGGTGTTTGGCACGGTCGATATTCTGATCAACAACGCCGGCGTCCTGCGCGACAGTTCGTTCCACAAGATGACCGAAGAGCAGTGGGACCTGATCCAGGAAGTGCACGTGAAGGGCGCCTTCCGCCTGACCCACGCCGTGTGGCCGATCATGCGTGAAAAAGGCTACGGGCGCATCATCATGACCGCATCCGGCGCCGGCATCTTCGGTAATTTCGGCCAGTGCAACTATTCCACCGCCAAGTCGGGCTTGATCGGTTTCGCCAACTCGTTGGCCATCGAGGGCGCGAGCAAGAACATCCGGGTCAACACCATTGCCCCGGTCGCCGCTTCACGCATGGTGATCGCCAGCGGGCTGTTCCCCCAGGAGCTGCACGACAAAGTCAAAGTCGAAGACTGCGCGCCGCTGGTGGGGTGGCTGTGCAGCGAGGAGTGTACAGACACCGGCGGCCTGTTCGAGGTCGGCGGTGGCTTCCATGCGAAATACCGTTGGGAGCGTTCCCACGGCCGGTTCCTGCACACCAATACCCTGAGCCCGGAACTGGTTCGCGATAACTGGTTGCGCATCACTCATTTCGATGAGCGCAGCGTTCATCACACCGACGGTGCCGATGGACTCAAAGAGCTGTTTACACGCATGGAGTCGCCTGCCAAGGGGGGCAATGCTTTCGTTGATATGGAAGTGGCAGCCAACGCCGTCTCCCACCTCGAAACCGAGTACGACCAGAACGATGCCGCGCTCTATGCCCTGGCCGTAGGCGCTGCCAAGGACCCCTTGGACCGCGATGAGTTGAAGTACGTCAACGAGTTCCTCGGCGATGAATTCCGTGTACTGCCGACCATGGCCGTGTTGCCGGCGACCGAAGTGTTCCTGCGTGCCGCCAAGTCCGGCGAGCCACAGCTGGAAGGCCTGAACGTGCCATTCGCCAAAGGCCTGCATGGCGAACAGTACACCGTGATGTATCGTCCGTTGCCCCCTAAAGCCAAGCTCAAGCACAGCATGCGCTTGAAGTCGGCGATCGACAAAGGCAAGAGCACCGTCACCATCCTGGCCATCGAGACCACCGACGAGCACGGCACGCCGCTGTTCTACAACGAAGTGACGGGCTTCTACCCTGGCGTGCCGGGTGCAGGCCTGCAACGTGTGGTCAGCGAAGAGATCAACGTGGCTCCGCAACGTGAACCCGATGCGGTGCTGGCGGACAAGACCGAAGTCAACCAGGCGCTGCTGTATCGCCTGTGCGGGGACTGGAACCCGATGCACATCGATCCGGACTACGCCGCCAAGGCTGGCTACGAGAAACCGTTCCTGCATGGCCTGTGCACCTTCGGCTACCTCGGTCGCCATGTGATCAAGGCGTTCTGCGGCAACGATTCGCGTCTGTTCAAGAGCGTGCGCGCGCGCTTCGCCGCCATCGTGATGCCCGGCGATACCTTGGAAACCCGTATGTGGCGTGAGTCGCCGACGCGCATCATCGTCGAGATGCGTGCGGTCGAGCGTGACGTTGTCGTATTGAAAAATGGTGCGGTCGAATTGTTCGAGTCCGTACCGGCCTGATTGCCTGGCCACCTGCCGCTTACATGAACGGTAAGCGGCAGTTTTTCTATTTCAGGAGAGCACGATGCAACGTTGCGTCAATGTGATTGGCGTAGGTATGTCGCCCTTCAGTCCAGCCGCGCTGGGTCCCGATCCGCACGTACGGATCGGCACTACGATAGGACATGCGCTTGCCGACGCCGGTTTGTCCGCTAGCAATATTGCGGCGGTCCATGCGGTTACGGGCGCGATGGATGGTGGGACCTTGCAGCGTGCTCTGCAGACAGTAGGGCTTGCGCAAGTCCCGCTCTTTCACTTTGCACCGGACGACGCTGATGGCAGCGCGTTGTTTGCACGCGCTTGCCAGGCCATCCTCCTCGGGCAGGCGGAAAGCATTCTGGTGCTGGGTATCGAGGGGGTGCCTGCGCCAACCCTGGGGCTTGAACGGCTTGGCGCCGTGGCTCAGGAGTACATGGCGCGCTACCTGACTCGACGAGAAACCTTCGCCATGATCGCCGTCAAGGCGCGCCAGCATGCCGCGCTCAATCCACTGGTCGCGTCCAATAGCCTTCTGACGCTCGATCGTGTATTGCAGGCGCAGATGATCGCCGATCCACTTACCCATCCGCAGGTGGCCTGGGCCAGCTCAGGCGTAGCAGCGGTTTTATTGTGTTCCAGTGAATTTGCCAGGCGCCATGGCAACGGCGTGCTGGTTCAAGTCGTTGCCCAGGCCTGTGTAACCCCACAGCAAGTGAACGATCAAGGGGCGATCTTCGCCGGTGTCGACTATGAGGTCAACGTGGCCGCCGCTCGTGAGTTGTATGAGCAAGCGGGCAGGGGGCCGCAGGAGGTTGATGTTTGCGAACTGCACGACCTCAGCACGGCCAGCGAGTTGTTACTCTACGAAGCGCTGGGTTTCTGTGCCGAAGGCTACGGTGAGAAACTGGTCGAAGACGGCGATAATACCTACGGCGGCAACCTGGTCATCAATCCATCCGGTGGCTTGCTGACCTTGGGGCAAGCCTCGGCGGCGAGCGCCCTGGCGCAATGTATAGAGCTTGTGCACCAACTGCGTGGCAGCGCCGGCCGACGCCAGGTAGCCGATGCGCAACTGGCGCTGCAGCATCAGACGGGTGACGACGGCACCGTGACCACGACGCTTTTTCAGCGCGGGTGAGGTGCCGCGACGGGTTACGAAAAGAATAATTCAAATGGGTGGAACACCTCCCTTCAAATGCAGGATCTGTCATGAACAACAACAATAAGCACCCGACACTGTTGCATCGCTTCCTTCATTGGGAGCACAGCACGCCAGATGCCATCTACCTGACCCAGCCCTTGCCCGATGGCGGCGTGCAAGACTACAGCTGGCGTGAAGTGGGCGACCAGGCGCGGCGCATGGCTGCTCACCTGCAGAGCCTGAACTTGCCGGCGAAGTCTTCGATTGGCATCTACGGCAAGAACTCCGCCCACTGGATCATTGCCGACCTGGCGATCTGGATGGCCGGGCATGTCAGCGTCCCGCTGTACACCACTGCCAATAGCGACACGGTGCGTTACGTGGTGGAACATGCTGAAGTTCGGCTGCTTTTCGTCGGTCGCCTTGAGGGCGAAGTGGCGGGCTGGAACGCCGTTTGTGCTTCGATTCCGCCCGATTTACCGTTGATCGATTTGCCTATGTCCAGCTGCGGCAAGGGTGAATCCTGGGATCAGATCATCGCCCGCACCGCGCCCCTGCAAGCGGTGGTCGAAGCGGTGCCAGACGAACTTGCCACCATCATTTACACCTCGGGCAGCACCGGCGCTCCCAAAGGTGTGATGCACAGCTTCGGCGCCATGTACGCCGCACCGGCGGTGACCGGTTGCATGTATGCCAACGGCAAGGGCACGAGCAATGATGATCGGCTATTGTCCTATCTGCCATTGGCCCATACCGCCGAACGGGCGGTGGTGGAAGCGGTGTCGCTGTACAGCGGCTGCCAGGTGTTCTTCAACCTGGGCCTGGAAACCTTCAGTGATGACCTGCGCCGAGCGCGCCCGACGATTTTCCTGTCCATGCCCAGGTTGTGGGGCAAGTTCTATCAGGGCATCAACGAGCGGATCGATCCTGCCAGACAGGCCGCCGTCTTCGCCGATCCGGTGGAAGGCAAGCTGATGAAGGTGCAGATTCTCTCGGCCCTTGGGCTTGACCAGGTGCATACCGGCCTGTCCGGCTCCGCGCCGCTGCCGGTCAAGGTGATGGAGTGGTACCGTGAGTTGGGCCTTGAACTGCTGGAAGGCTATGGCATGTCGGAGAACTTCGGTACCTCGCATTTCAGCCTGCCGGGTCAGGTGCGTGTTGGTTACGTTGGGGCGGCGATCCCGGGTGTCGAATGCCGTATCGGCGACAACAATGAAATCCTGGTGAAAAGCCCGGCGCAGATGCTGGGCTATTACAAGCAACCCGATCTGACCGCCCAGAGCTACACCAGCGACGGTCTGTTCTGCACCGGTGACCGTGGCGAACTGGATGAGCAAGGGCGCCTGCGTATCACCGGGCGGGTCAAGGAGTTGTTCAAGACCGCCAAGGGCAAGTACGTCGCGCCTGTCCCTATCGAAGCCAAACTGGGCAATCATCCGCGTGTCGAGGCGTCGTGCGTCACTGGGGTTGGCCTGGCGCAGCCACTGGCCTTGCTCAACGTTTCCCTTGATACCCGCGCCGCACTCGCCACCGCCGAAGGTCGTGACAAGGTTGCCACTGAGCTCGAGGTTTTCCTGACTGAGGTAAACGCCCTGTTCGAGGCGCATGAGCAATTGGGGGCCCTGGTGGTGGTGGCCGAACCCTGGACCGTCACCAATGCGCTGCTGACACCGACCCTGAAGATCCGCCGTAGCCTGATCGAGGAGCGCTATCAGGGCCAGATCGAAGCCTGGGGCGCCAGCCGCTGCAAGGTTGTTTTTGAGTAAAGCCACGCTGCTACATAAGTAAGCCGACCTTTGGGTCGGCTTTTTTATTGCTCTTTCCACGCAGAGCATGGGAACGATCCAATACCCGCGCTACGTAACATCGGCCAGTTTGCCGCACACATGATCGTTCCCACGCTCTGCGTGGGAATGCATCCCGTGACGCGCCGCGTCACCCGTGCGCAAGGCTCACGTCATGTATGCCGGCAAACGCAAAACGCCCCGCAAGCGGGGCGTCTGTTCAACCAGTGTTGCTTGTGTCAGCGAATACCTGCGTTACGCAACGCCGCCGGCGTGAAGTCTGCCAGTTTGGTGCGGGCGCCGTACTGAGGCGCCGATTTCGCTTCGTTGCTCATGGTAGCGACGATGTAGCGACCGGCCAGAAGGTCGTAGAACCCCTGGGCGGCAGGTGCATTCAAGCTTTTTTCATAATTGTTGTAGGTGTAGTTTTCACCGACACGCCACAGTTGGCCACGGCCGTCGTAATGGTCCACCTCGGAGAGTACCCAGGTGTCTTCATCGAAATACATGTCGCGCTTGGCGTAGATATGCCGTTCGCCCGCCTTCAGTGTCGCCTGCACGTGCCACACGCGATGCAGCTCGTAGCGGGTCAGGTCCTGGTTGATATGGCCAGGCTTGATGATGTCCGCGTACTTCAGGTTTGGCGACTGCAGCTTGTAGTTGTTGTAGGGGATGTACATCTCCTTCTTGCCGATCAGCTTCCAGTCATAGCGATCGGGCGAGCCGTTCATCATGTCGGCGTTGTCGGAAGTGCGCATGCCATCCGAGGCCAGGCCAGGAGCATCGTAGGCCAGCTGTGGCGCGCGACGAACACGGCGCTGACCGGCGTTGTAGGTCCAGGCCTTGCGCGGCTCGGTGACCTGGTCGATGGTTTCATGGGCCATGGACACCGTGCCGGCCAGGCGTGCCGGCGCGTCGACGGCGAAAATGTAGTAATAGAGGATGTTCTTCTCGGCCTGCAGGTCCACGCCCTCCATGTATTGCGGGAAGCTGTTCTGGTCGTGCGTCTCGACGATGGTGTAGTCACCATTGACCTGCGGCACCGCCTGGACCGACCAGCGCTCGACGTTCTCGCCGCGAAAGCGCGTTACAAAGTTCCAGTAGACCTCGACGCCACTCTTGGGGATCGGGAAGGCGTAGTAACGCGAATCGGCGAAATTAGCCAAGCCCGTGCCGTCGTTGACCAGCTGCACATTGACCGCACTTTTCTTCGCGGCCGCGTAGATGCCCACAGGTGCCGCAGCGGTACGGTGACTGGGATAGACCGGAATTTTGTAAGTGTCCGGATAGCGCTGGAACATGGCGAGCTGGCCGGGAGTCAGCTTGTTCTTGTATTGCTGGGCGTTGGCCGCAGTGATGGTGAACAGCGGCTTCTCGTTCTTGAAGGGGTCGCCCAGGAAACCCTTGGCGTCCACCGGTGCGGCGCCTGGCTTGAGGCCGCCATCCCAGGCGGGAATGCTCTTGTCGGCGTTGCCTTCCTTTTGTGCGCCCAATGGCGTCAACGAAGTGCCAAGCTGTGCTGCTTCCTGTTCGCTGACGGCGGCCATGACGCCGCTGGCCAGCAGGGAGAGCGCCAGGCCTGCGCAGGTGATGATCTTGCTTGCTTTCATGGATGTACCCTCTGTCTGTTGCGGCTCAGAAGTTGACGCCGAAGCTGAGCGAGACGAAGTCCCGGTCGGTGGTGGTGTTGAATTGGCCGCCGAAGAAGTCCGTGTAGCTCAGGCTTGCGGTGTAGGTGGAGAGGTAGTCGGCATCCACGCCGACGCTGACGGCCTTCGCGCCTTCCTCGAAGTTCGGGCCCCAGCCGTCCACGTCATGGGACCAGGCCAGGTTCGGCGAGAGGTTGATGCCGGCGATGACGTTGGTGTAGTCCAGCTTCGCTCGCGCTCGATAGCCCCAGGAATCGGTGGTGTAGAAGCCGTGGCTGTTGCACTCCTTCTGCGGGTTGGTCGCGGTCGCGCAGACGCTGGCATTCTGGGTACCGGGGAATTCACCGGCGCCAAACACCGGGCTGCGGCCAAACCGCACATCGGTGCCATCCGCCGAGCCAAGGCCATTGATGCGGTTGTAGCCGACTTCGCCGACCAGGGTCAGGCGGCTGGCACCCAGGACCTGATCGAAGAACTGCGTGGCCGTCACCTGCGCCTGCATCACCGGCATCCGTTTGTAGCCAGGCAGGTCACCGCCCAGCGCCCGCGCGGTTTCGCCAGAGGTAAAGACCGGAGAGGTCTGGGTAGTGAAATTGGTATCGGTGGATTGAATCGCCGCCAGGTTCAGGTCGGCGGTGTTGATTTGCAGCGGCATGTTGGGGCGGTAGCTCAGCTCGCCACCGACGGAGGTTTCGCCCAGGGTGGTCTGGAAGCTCAGCCCATAAAGGCGGATGTCCTCTGGATAGTCGACGAAGTAGCGCGCGGCACGTACCCGGTCGAACTGGTTCTGCGCCACGCCCAGTGCCCGTGCAGCGGGTGGCAGGGCGCCCACCTGGGCAGCCGTGATCGGCGCGACGGTGGTTTGCTTGAAGCTAAGGTAAGGGTTGCGGCTGTGGTAGTTCATGGCATAGAAGCCGAACTCGGTGTCGTGCAGGTCCGGGGCGAACCAGCGCAAGGCGATGCCGTATTGGCCACTGTCCCGCGGATCGTTGTCCTTGACGCGAGGCATGTAGACGTCGTCAACCACGCGGCCGGTGAGAATCTGCGCCGCGCTCGCGGTGTTTCTGGCCACACCCGGCGCCAGATCGGGGCCGGCAAACACCAGGCGATCGTTGCAGCCCTGGGGCAGGGGATCGGAACCGAAGAAAGTGCCGCAGTTGTCGACCACTGAGTTGGCCCATTGGATCTGGTAGAAGCCCTCGACGGTAAGGTTCTCCGCCAGGCCCTGGGACAGATAGAGCATGTTGACCGGGATCAGGCCTTCCTTCACTTCCGCGCCGGGGCGGCGCAAGGCGGCGACGTCGACCGGGTTGATGCTGTTGATCGAGTTGCCGATGAAGGTGCTCTCGCCCCAGCTCACCACCTGTTTACCCAGGCGCACGTTGCCCGGCAGGTCGCCCAGGTTGTAGTTGTGATAGATGAAGGCGTCGAGGAACTCCGCCCCCGAAGACTTGGCCAGGTCATCGCGGCCGCTGTCGTCGATGTCGTAGAACCGGCGGTGCTCGTCCTTCAGTTCGAAGTCATACCAATACTTGCCGCGCACGAAGACGCCGCTGTCGCCGTACTTCAGTTCAAGGTCATGCACGCCCTTGAAGATCTTCGAGAAGGTTTCTCCCTTCTTGAAGTTCTGCCGGTTGTCATCCGCTGTGCGAGTGGCCGATTCACCCCGAAGGCCAAGGGTGTTGGCGGCGTTGATGAATTTGGGGTCAGGCCCACGTACGGCCCAACTGGAACCGATGGATAGGGATGAATCGAACTGACCTTCGATTTCGCCGATCTGGAAGTCAACAGCGTTGGCACCGGCGCACGACCCAAGGCCCACGGCCAAAGCCAGCAGGTGAGGGCGCAACTCGATGGGAAAAGTGGTGGTGGACCACTGGCGTCGGGAGCTCTTATGTCTTGCGAAAGTCACGTGTTGGTTACCCCTTTGATCTTGTTGTTCTTGTGTACCGCCACGCAACGCTAACGCCACTGCCTTTTGTGCCTCCCCCTCGAGTGGGGGGGGATCCCCCTCCATTGGTCGCGCCCCCCGATTGCTTTGCGCAAGGCCTTGAAGCCCCCTCCACCGGAGGGGGTATGGGGGCGTGCGGTGTACGTGACCATCGTTCGACGGTTTGCTGCGCTCGCTCCAGGCTGGGGCGTGCGGCACAGGCCTGATAACTGACCTTGGAGAAAGTGATGTCCCAGAAAGTAATTGTTGCCGGTGTCGGCATGATCCCCTTTGCCAAGCCCGGCCAGAGCGGTACCTACGTCGAGATGGGCGCGCAAGCCATTCGCCAGGCGCTGCAGGATGCCGGCCTGGATTACCGCAAGGTGCAGCAGGCCTACGCCGGTTATGTGTACGGCGACTCCACCAGCGGCCAGTCGGCGCTCTACGAGGTGGGCCTGACCGGTATTCCGGTAATCAACGTCAACAACAACTGCGGCAGCGGCTCTTCCGCGCACTATCTGGCGCGCCAGGCGGTGGAAAGCGGTGCGGTGGATTGCGCACTGGCGTTTGGCTTTGAGCAGATGCAGCCCGGCGCCCTCAAATCCCATTGGCTTGATCGGCCGATCACGTATGGCAAGGGCCATGAAGTGGCTGACGCGATCTTCCCTGAAGGCCGTGAAATGCCGGACGCCCTGAAGTTCTTCGGCGGCGCTGGCAAAGAGCACATGGAGAAATACGGCACGAAGATGGAAACCTTCGCCGCCATTCGCGCCAAGGCCAGCCGCCATGGTGCGAACAACCCGTTGTCGGTATTCAAGAAGGTACTGACGACCGAAGAAGTCATGGCAGACCAGGTGATTTTCCCGGGCGTCATGACCCGTCTGATGGCGTGCCCGCCGACCTGTGGCGGTGCTGCAACCATCCTGGTTTCTGAGCGTTTCGCCAAGCAACACGGTTTGCGTACCGATGTCTGCATCCTGGCCCAGTCCCTGGTGACCGACCAGCCGCAAGCTTTCGAACCGCGTTCGCTGATCAGCATCGTCGGCGTTGGCATGACCCGTCAGGCTTCGACCGAAGTGTACGAAAAGGCCGGCGTCGGCCCCGAAGACATCCGCATCTGCGAGCTGCACGACTGCTTCGCCCACAACGAACTGTTGACCTATGAAGGCCTGGGTTTCTGCCCGGAAGGCGGTGCCGAAAAATTCGTCATGGACGGCGACAACACGTATGGCGGGCAAGTGGTGATCAATCCGTCCGGCGGTCTGCTGTCCAAAGGTCACCCGCTGGGCGCCACCGGCCTGGCCCAATGCTACGAGCTGACCCATCAGCTTCGCGGCACCGCCGACAAACGCCAGGTCGACAATATTCATCACGCCTTGCAGCACAACCTGGGCTTGGGCGGCGCGGGCATCGTGACGCTTTTCGGCCGCGGCTGATGACACGGCGAGCCTGTCGAGGGCGCGCCTTTTTCTCACAATGAGGACTGCGTGACATGCCAGACAAGAGTCTGATCGGCCGCTCATTGGGCGTGACCACTTGCGAAGTTGAAAAGGGGCGCTTGCGCTTTTTCGCCAAGGCCATCGGCGAAACCGACCCGGTCTACACCGATGAAGATGCCGCCCGAAACGCCGGGCACCGCTCATTGCCGGTACCGCCCAGTTTCCTGATGTGCCTGGAAGCCGAAGGGCGCGACAGCGACCATATCGTCCAGGACATATTCGGCTTCGACCTGGGGCGCATCCTGCATGCCGAACAGGGGTTCGACTATCACGGCCTGGCCTATGCCGGCGACGTGCTCACCTTCGACACCCGGGTGGTGGATGTCTACGACAAGAAAGGTGGGGCGCTGACCTTCGTGGTGCAACAAACCCGAGTCACCAACCAGGAAGGTCAGCACATCGCTGATATCCGCTCGTCACTCGTGCAACGCTGAGGAACCCGTCATGAACCTTTCCCAGCTGCACGATGTGCAGATCGGCTTTGAGCTGCCGCCGCTGGTTTTACCCGCCATCAACCGTACTACCCTGGCGTTGTATGCGGGCGCCTCGGGTGATCACAACCAGGTGCACATCGACCTGGATTTCGCCCGCAAGGCCCGTCAGCCCGATGTCTTCGCCCACGGCATGCTCTCGGTGGCCTACCTCGGCCGCCTGCTCACCGCCTGGATACCGCAGCAGCAGATCCGCAGCCTGGCAGTGCGCTTCACCGGCATTACCCAACTCGGCCACATCCCCACGTGCCACGGCAAGGTCATTGAGCTGTTCGAGGTCGATGGCGAACGACGTGCGCGCCTGGCGATTCGCTGTGTCAATCAATACGGCGACGAAAAACTGCTCGGCGAAGCGACCGTGGCACTCACCTGAAATCCAACAAAAACAAGGTATATCCCCATGAAAAAGCTCGAAGGCAAAGTCGCCCTGGTCACCGGTTCCGGTCGTGGCATCGGGCGCAGTGTCGCCCTTAAACTGGCCAGCGACGGCGCGCGCGTCGTGGTCAACGACCTGGACGCCGGCCCCGCTGAAGAAGTGGTAGCGCAAATACGTGCCCTGGGTGGTGAAGCCGTCGCGTGTGTCGGCAGCGTCACTGCGGCCGACTTCGCCGACCGCTTCGTCAAGACCGCGGTCGACAACTATGGCGCCATCGACATCATCGTCAACAACGCCGGCTACACCTGGGACAACGTGATCCAGAAGATGAGCGATGAGCAGTGGTACGCCATCATCGACTGTCACATCACAGCGCCGTTTCGCATCCTGCGCGCTGCCCAGCCGATCATCAGCGCCATGGCCAAGAAAGAGGCGGCCGAAGGTCGAGTGGTCAATCGCAAGGTGGTCAATATCGCGTCGACGTCCGCTGGCGGTAACCCAGGCCAGGTCAACTACTCCACGGCCAAGGCTGGCGTGCTGGGCATGACCAAATGCCTGGCCAAGGAATGGGGACGCATGAAGGTTAACGTCAATGCGGTGGCCTTCGGTCATATCGAAACCCGCCAGACCCAACCGGTGGAGGGTGATCCGCACTTCATCAACATCGAAGGTCGCGAGATCAAGGTGGGCATCAGCCCTGCCATTGTCGAACAGTCCAAAAGCATGATTCCACTGGGTCGTCCAGGCAACACCGAGGAGGCTGCCGGCGCCGTGTACCTGTTCTGCATCCCGGAATCGGATTACGTCAGCGGCCAGGTACTGGTCTGCGGCGGTGGTCTGGGTAACGTCTGAGAACCTTGCGGGGCGTTTCGGCGCTCCGCCATGCCTGCGTTCCGGAAGGTGCACATCTCCGGTTCGGCGGCTGGCGTTTCCGCTTTTACAGCCACTCACTTGGTAGAACCTGTAGGAGCGAGCATGCTCGCGATGAGCCTGAGAGCACCGAGGGTATCAGGTGCCCAGTGTCATCGTTGACGACCCTCGCGAGCATGCTCGCTCCTACAGGGCCTCGCGCGCCGGTTTGACCGTTCCCACGCTCGGCGTGGGAACGATCATGAGGCATCAGGCCTGCAGTCAGAGCGCCTGCTTGTCTTCAACCTTCGGTGCGAGCGGTTTTCGGCCAACGCGTCGACCTTTCTCAACCTTCGGTGCCTGTTGCGCCAAGCCCTTCATCTCCTCGTACGAATCCATAAGACACTGCGCGAGAAAGTCCGGGTCGGGAACGACGTTCGGTGAACTGGTCAGTGAGATGAACATTTTTCCGCAGTAGCTGGAGGGGTTCCAGATCAACGACAGTCCATCGACCAGCGGGCCGACACCGCACCAATACACCAGCTTGGCGCCGAGCATGTAGAGCGGCACATTGGGGCCGGGGACGTTGGTCACCATGCAATTGTGCAGGATCACCGGGCCCTTGCCGCCCATGCCCATCAGCGTCGCCAGGCGCCCGGCCAGGCCCAGGGTGGCGGGGGGCGCGAATTTCTGCAGGTTGGTCAGGTCGCTTGCTCCGACTGCATTCTGGATCGCCTTGGATTGCGAGGTGGCAACCTGCAACGCCTCCAGGCGGGCGACCGGGTCTTCGATGTCCGTGCGCAGGGGGAAGGTCAGCATCGATACAGTATTGCCGGCGGCGACGCTTTCATTGCCCTGACGGGTGTTGACCGGTGCCAGGGTCACCAACGATTTCTCTGGCAGTTCATCCTTTGCAATCAGGTAACGACGCATCGCGCCGCCGACCAAGGCCAGTACCGCATCGTTGACCGTGGCCCCGGGCACCAGGCTCTTGATCTGTTTCACTACGCCCAGATCGAGCGTGACCGAATCCCAGACCCGGCTGGACGTCACGTTACTGTTGAAGCGGGTGCGCGGCGCGCCGCCTTCGGAGCCCAGTACCGAATAGGCCATTTTGCGCAGGCTGGCCATGGTGAGCTTGGGCAGCACGCGCGCCAACGGCAGGGCCATGCGCGCGCAGGACATGGCGTTGTCGGTCAGCATGCGGCTGAGCGTGTCCAGTGGCCCCCGGCGCGCCGGCAAGCTCGCCGCTGCGCACGCCTTGTCCACCACTGCAACGGGCTTGCCCTGAGCGCCGGCCACATCGTGCAAGGCCCAGGTCAGTTCCGCTGCGGCGGCGCCATCCATTGCGGCGTGATGGGTCTTGGTGAGAATGGCGAAGCTGCCCTTGGGGATGCCCTCGATGTTGTCGAGGCCTTCGATCACGTACATCTCCCAGGGTGCCCGGGAAAGATCCACGGAGCGGGCATGGATACGCGACACCAAGATGCAGAACTGGCGCCAGTCTCCGGGTTTGGGCAGCGCGAAATGGCGAACGTGGAAGTCGATGTCGAACAGGTCGTCTTCCACCCAGTAGGGATAACCGAGACCTAAGGGCACCTGGACGATCTTGCGCTTGAACACCGGCGAGACGTCCAGGCGCTCGGAGATATGCTGGACGATCTGCCGAAAGCCGAGGCGTTGTCCCTCTACCGTGGACTGATCGTAGATGTAGATCATGGTGCAGTGCGACGCGGCATGCGGACGATCGACTTTCAGGAACAGGGCGTCTAGCCCGCTTAGTTTGCTCATCGTTGAGGCTCTCGATAGGTGGTAGTTGTGGAATGCCCGAGAGCTGTCGATCGTGCTCGTCCGGGCCCCGTCAATGCGACGAAGGTCGACGACTGTCAGATTCGTCGATCTGCGGGTGCCCGGTCCCCCTGCAAAAGGGGGGGAGCACCTGGCTGGCGCGGTCTTTATCCTGCAGGCCGTCGCAGGGGCCTGTGCGCGTCGTCGGGACACGCAAGCTGACCCTCGGCCGCAGAGGAGTTTTGTGTGTTGATTGAAGAACGCTGCGCGAGTGTGCAACAGTCAGGCGATTCACTCAGTCCCTGGTGGGAGCGTTTGCCCGAAGACTTCTGGCGGCAGGCCGATAGCACTGAACTGGATCCCCGACACCCCTTGAAGATCCATGGCACTGCCGCTATCGAACGAGTGATGCGCACCGCCTTGTCGACTACGGTCGCGGCAAGCGCCCTGGCGACGTTATCCAGGCCTGGCCGTTTGCAGCGTGAATTCGAGGCGCTGAGCTTCTACGAACCGCTGGCGCGCGCCGCCGACGCCTCGCGGGTATTTCTGCCGCCGCCAAAGGACATCGTGATCACGCAGCGCGAGTTGCCTGGCAAGGACATCCGCCGACTGCAGCTACGTTTCGCAAGCCCGTTCAAACCGCTCAACCCTTACGCCCGCCCGCAGTTCGAGTCCATGCAGCGCAACGCCTACGCACATGCCCAGCACTGGTGCCATGGTGATCGGCCGCGACCGACGCTGATCGTCATCCATGGTTTCGCTGCTGACCCGCACTGGATCAATGCCCACGTCCTGTCGCTGGCCGGTTTCTACCGACGCGGCTACGACGTCCTGTTATTCACGTTTCCGCACCACGGCCCGCGCGCCGAACGCGGCAACTGGTTCAGCGGCCAGGGACTGTTCGGCAGTGGGCTGGCGGCGTTTAACGAGGCGCCGCTGCATGCGATCCACGACCTGAGGGTGTTCATCAGTTATCTGCAGGGGCGTGGTGTCGAGCAGATCGGTGTGACGGGCATCTCCCTGGGAGGTTACACAGCGGCGCTGTTGGCGGCCGTTGACGAGCGCCTGGCCTGGTGCGTGCCGATTGTGCCCGCGGTCAGCCCGATCGATGCGTTCCTTGAGTGGCAACCCACGGGGCTACTGCTTTCCCGGCTGATGCGCAGCCAGGGCATTGGCGTGGCCCAAATGCGCGGGTTATTGGCTGTGCACAACCCGCTGACCTACGCCCCATGCCTGGACGGCGAGCGCATGCTGGTCATCGGCGGCGCAGGAGACCGAGTCACCTTGCCACGGCATGTTCGCCTGCTGCACCAGCACTGGCCGGGCAGCGAGATGCACTGGTTTGCGGGTAACCACATCCTGCATCTGGGCCGGCGTGAGTACCTGGCACGCATGGGTCAATTGATGGATCGGTACGCTGGCGCCTTGTAGGCGCGAGCCTGCTCGCGGTGGACGATAACGAAAACACGGAATCGCTGGATGAACTCGGCGTCTTCTAACTCATCGCGAGCAGGCTCGCTCCTACAGGTTATTGGTTTATGCCTTGGAATCCCGTCGATCCTTCAGGGCGTGAGCCGGTATCCCGATCAGCAACACCAGCGCTCCTAGCACCATCACCAGCGCCATTACATCGAACGCCAGGTACAGGCTGCCAGTGGCGGATTTAATCGAGCCGACAGCGGCCTGGCTGAGCACGCCGGCAAGGTTGCCCAGGCTGCTGATGACTGCAATGCCACCTGCCGCACCGGCCTTGTTCAGCAAAGCCGGCGGGATCGTCCAGAACAGCGGGATGGCCGACAGCGCAGCAGCGGAGCCCAAACTCATGAGAAAGATTGACAGCACCACATTGCCCTGCACCAGGCCGAGCAGGGCAAAACTGCCCGCGCCCACGATCATGGTCAGGCCCAGATGCCAGCGGCGTTCCATATGCCGGTCGGAACTGCGCCCCAGCAAATACATGGCACACACCGCGACGATAAAGGGCAGGGCGGCCAGCATGCCGATCAGCTTCAGGTCTTCCAGGCCAAAGCCACGGATCAGCGTCGGGATCCAGTAGGTCACGGTGTTGGAACCGCTGTAGATGCAAAAGTAGACGAGTCCGGCGATGTACATTCGAGGCTCGCGCAGCACACCACCGAAGTGACTGCCAACCGCGCCCGGTTCACTGCAAATGTCCTGGGCGATCTGGCGCTTTTCTTCAGCGCTCAGCCAGTTGGACTGCTCGGGACGGTCAGTCAGCCAGAACCAGCCGAAGATGCCCAGTAGAATGGTGGGCGCGCCGGTCAGGATGAACAGCATTTGCCAGTCCTTGAACCCCAGCCAGCCATCCAGGTGGCTCATGATCACGCCAGACAGGGGGCCGCAAATGATCCCGGCCACCATGCCCGCCATCAACAATCCGGCCGTGACCCGCCCACGCAAGGACGCTGGCAACCAGTACGTCATGTACAGGATTATTCCCGGAAAGAACCCGGCCTCTGCCATGCCCAGCAGGAACCGTGCGGCGATCAATTGGTTGGCCGTGGTGACGAAGGCCGTCGCCACGGTGACCATGCCCCACAGCAGCATGATGCGGGTGATGGTGCGGCGAGCGCCGACCCGTTGCATGTACAGGTTGCTGGGGACCTCGAAGAGGATATAGCCGAGGTAGAAAATCCCCGCGCCGATACCGTAGGCAGCGTCGCTGAGCAGAATGTCCTCGGCCATGCGCAGCTTGGCGAACGACAGGTTTATCCGGTCGATGGCATTGACGATGAACGCCAGCATCAGGAAGGGCATCAACCGCCACAGCACCTTGGCGTAGACGCGCCTCGTGCCAGGGTCTGCGCTAGCGATGTCCGGATACTGCGAGAGGGTGTCATTCATGTGTCGCTCCGACGCGGAAAGTGGTGATTGGGAGACTTGAGGTTGTTCACACGACGAGCTCGATCAGGAACGGCCCGGGGCGGCGGTTGGCCATTGCGAACAGTTCGTTGAAACGCTCCATGGTGTCGGCCCTTGCCGCTTCCACACCCATACCCGTGGCGATCTGTACCCAGTCCAGGTCCGGGTTGCCGAGATCGAGCATGTTCATGGCGGTTGCACCGGCCGTGGCGCCGACGTTGGCCAGTTCGAGCTGGAGGATGGCGTACTTGCGGTTGGCGAGGATCACCACGGTGACGTCGAGGCGCTCGCGGGCCATGGTCCACAGTGCCTGCGGCGTATACATGGCGGAACCGTCGGCCTGCAGGGCGACTACCCGTCGCCCGGGAGCGGCGACCGCGGCGCCGAGGGCCATCGGCAGGCCGTGACCGATGGCTCCACCGGTGTTCTGCAGCCAGTCATGGGGTGCGGCATGCCGGGTTCCTGGATAGAACGCATGGCCAAAGGTCGCGGCCTCATCGACCACGATCGCATGTTCCGGCAGCAGGACACTGAGTGACTGGGCGACCGCTGCGGAACTCAGCGGGCCGCTGCCGAGGTGGGTTTCGGCAGCGGCCTGGGGGCAGGTCAGAGGCGGCGCTGCCAGTTCCTCGGCCAAGCGGCGCAGAGCATCGGCCAGGTCCTCTTCCGGGCGCGCCAGCACGTGGACCGTGGCATCGTCTGCATAGGGCCGAGAGGATTTGCCCGGGTAGGCGAAAAAATTTGCCGGTGCCGGGGCGCCGACCAGGATGATATTGGCGATGCCGGCGAGCCGGGCGCGGGCAGCGTCTGCGAAGTAGGGTATCCGCTCGATCTCGAAGCGCCCGCGCCCGCGGGGTATGCGCGCGTTCTGTACCGGACAGAAGAGTTGCGCACCTGTCGCCGCCGCGATGCGCTGGGCATCGGCCATGGCATCCTCTGCCAGGGCACGACCGGCCACCAGCAACAGGCTGGGCTGGCCACTGCGCAAGGTGCGGGCGATCTTCAGCAGCACATCGGGGCAAACGCGTGGCGCGGGTATCGCCGGCATGGGTGCTGCGACCTGGCCGCCTGCATCCCAGCTGACATCAGACGGCAGGATCAGGCTGGCGATGCCGCCCGGAGCGGTACAGGCAGCCTGGATCGCCGCCGCTGCGGCAGTACCGACCGCGCCAGCCTCAGTGGCGGTGCGCGTCCAGACCGACACGGGACGTGCCCAACCTTCGACGTCGGCGGTCAGTGGCGTGTCGTACTGGCGGTGATAGGTGGCGTGGTCACCAATGATGTTGATGACCGGCGAGTTCGCTCGTCGGGCGTTGTGCAGATTGGCCAGGCCGTTTGCCAGGCCGGGGCCGCAGTGCAGCAACGTGGCCGCAGGCTTGCCGGCAATGCGCGCATAGCCATCCGCCGCGCCGGTTACGACGCCTTCGAACAGGCCCAGCACGCAGCGCATGCCGGGGACGCGGTCGAGCGCGGCAACAAAATGCATTTCGCTGGTCCCGGGATTGGCGAAGCACGTGTCCACACCCCCTTCCAGCAGCGTGCGTACCAGGCTTTCGGCACCATTGATTGGCGCACAACGGTTGCTCATGTGTATTCCTCTTGGGCTTGTTGTTGTAGGCGAGGTCTTTCGTAGGGCGAGTATAGGGATCGGGCGGGCGCGTACGTTCCGGATTCGGGTGGTCGATAAAGTGCTGCCAACCCTATGAAAAAAATAGGTTTATTCGTTTTTTCGGAAATAGGCTCAGCGACGCCTCCGGATAACGTGGCCCCCACTCTGAAGGAGGGGGGAGAGGGATTGAGACGAACCTCTACGGTATCGGCCTGGAGCCTCACGCCAGACGAGCGGAGGTCGTCAAAACCAAAACTGGAGAACCCTTGCGATGCTATCGATGGCATTCAATACCACCCGCTCGATCATCATCGAGCGCGGTGCCGCCACCCGTCTTGCCACGCAGGTGCTGGACCTGGGGGCCAGCTCTGTGCTGCTGGTGACCGACGCAGGCGTGATGGCAGCCGGGTTGCTCGAACCGGTGCTGAATGGTTTTGCTGCGGCAGGCGTGCCGGTGCAGGTATTTGCCGAGGTACTGGCCGACCCGCCAGAGGCGGTGATTCTCGCTGCGGTTGAAGCGGGCAGGGCTTGCGGCGCCGATTGCGTGGTCGGATTTGGCGGCGGCAGTTCGCTGGATGCCGCCAAGCTGGCCGCGTTGCTGTTACGCGGTGGCGAAGAGCTGGCGAAGATCTATGGCATCAACCAGAGCAAGGGCGCACGCCTGCCGCTGATCCTGGTGCCCACCACCGCCGGTACTGGCTCCGAGGTTACCGCCGTCTCGGTGGTCACCACCGGTGCCGGTGAAAAGAACGTGGTGATCTCGCCCTCCCTGTTGCCAGACCTGGCGGTGCTGGATGCCGAATTGACGTTGGGGTTGCCAGCGCATATCACTGCCGCGACCGGTATTGATGCCATGGTCCATGCGGTGGAGGCCTACACCAGTCGCCACCTGAAAAACCCGCTCTCCGACTGCCTCGCCAAAGATGCCTTGCGCCTGCTCTGCGGTAGCCTGCATCAAGCCTGCAATGAGGGTGCCGATCTGGTCGCTCGGGAGAACATGCTGCTGGGTGCATGCCTGGCCGGCATGGCCTTTGCCAACTCACCGGTGGCTGCGGTGCACGCACTGGCCTACCCGATTGGCGCGCGTTTCCATGTGCCGCACGGGGTGTCCAACGCGCTGGTGCTGGGTGCGGTGATGCGCTTCAACCTGGAGGCGGCAGCGCCGCTCTACGCGCAGCTCGCCGAGATCGTGCTGCCAAGCGAGACGGGCAGCGTACTGCACAGAGCACGCGCCCTGGCCGATTATCTGGGCGGGCTGGCCGGTGAACTGCAATTGCCGACCCGTTTGCGCGACGTGGGCATCGGCGAGGCCGATATCCAGGCCCTGGCCGAGGATGCGATGAAGCAAGCGCGCCTGCTCGGCAACAATCCGCGCACGGTAAGCCTGGCCGACGTCCTGGCGATCTACCGGGAGGTGCTATGAGCGGCAAGGCCTACCGTCCCCGACGCGAAGATTTCCGGTGCTTCTATACCCTCGGTACACGTTGGGGTGACCATGACTCCTACGGTCATGTGCAGAACATCGTCTACTACTCGTTTTTCGATTCGGCGATCAGTCATTTCCTGGTGGAGCAGGACACCCTGGACATCGACAGCAGCCCGGTCATCGGCCTGATCGTCGAGTCGAGCTGCACCTTCCTTTCTCCCATCACCTTTCCCGACGTGGTGACGGTGGGTTTGCGCATCAGCCATCTGGGCAACAGCAGTGCGCGTTACGAGCTGGGCATCTTCCGCAACGACGAATCCGAGGCGTCGGCGCTGGGCTATGTCGTCTATGTGTACGTCGATCGCGCGAGCAACGTCTCGGTCGCCATACCTGAGGGAGTACGGGAGGCATTGCGCCGGCTTGTCGACTGATCCCCAACGTGGTTGCGAATAGCCCAACGACACCACTGTACACAGCGCACAGTGGTGTTGATGGTTATCCAAGATCACAGGGTTGGCGCCTGCCGCAACGGCCGGATATTGCGGCAGCTTCCGACATGGCAGGATCGTTCAACAGCGTCAGTGCGAATGCCGTGGTTCGCCGCCGCTTCGGGCAATGACGCGCAAATGCAGGGTGGCCGGTTCCAGGCATCCGCCGGTGGACAGCTGTCCGACCAGTTGCCGGTAAAGCTCTTGCCAAGGGGTTTGCGAAGCCTTGATGTTGGGCGTCCACTCGGCACGGCGACGGGCCATTTCGGCTTCGTCGACCAGCAGGTTCACCGATCTGGCGTTGAGGTCCACGCGCAGGCGGTCGTTGGTTTTCAGTAACGCCAGGCCACCGCCCACGGCGCGGCGGTACCTGGGACAAGGGAAAAGGCTTCGATACGTTCGGCCCGCTCGGCCCGTGGCTGGTCACCCGGGATGAAATTGCCGACCCGCATGCCCTCGACCTGTGGCTGGAGGTTGACGGCCACCGCTACCAGCAAGGCAACACGCGCACGCTGATCTTCAATGTGCCGCAACTGATTGCCTACCTGAGTCGCTGCATGAGCCTGCAACCGGGCGATGTGATTTCCACGGGCACGCCACCGGGCGTCGGGCTGGGCATCAAGCCACAGCCGGTGTTCCTGCGTGCGGGGCAGACGATTCGCCTGGGCATCGCGGGCTTGGGCGAGCAGCGACAGGTGACCGTGCAAGCGGATTGACCCGCAATAACGACGCCGAAGGAGGGGGGGCGTACGGACGTATCACCCACCCATTCAAGGGAGGGTAAGGCATGTCGCCCTTTGGGTAAGCTTCGAATACCCAATCTTTATGCAGGCGACAATTCCAATGAAAGTAATGGCTGCAGTAAAGCGAGTGGTCGACTACAACGTCAAAGTCCGGGTGAAGGCGGACGGTAGTGGCGTCGACCTCTCCAACGTGAAAATGGCAATGAACCCCTTCTGCGAAATCGCCGTGGAAGAAGCGGTTCGCCTCAAGGAACAAGGGGTCGCCAGCGAAGTGGTAGTAGTCACCGTGGGTTCTTCGGGTGCGCAGGAGCAGTTGCGCACCGCACTGGCGCTGGGTGCTGATCGTGCCATTCTCGTCGAAGCGGCAGATGACCTGGGTTCGCTGGCGGTTGCCAGGCTGCTCAAGGCGGTGGTCGACAAGGAACAACCGCAATTGGTGATCCTCGGCAAGCAAGCGATCGACAGTGATAACAACCAGACTGGTCAAATGCTCGCGGCGTTGAGCGGCTACGGCCAGGGCACCTTCGCGTCGAGCGTCGAGATACGGGACGACAGCGTGACGGTGATCCGTGAAATCGACGGCGGCGCACAGACGGTTTCCCTGAAGCTGCCGGCCATCGTCACCACCGACCTGCGTTTGAACGAGCCGCGCTATGCGTCGCTGCCCAATATCATGAAAGCCAAGAAGAAGCCTCTCGAGACGCTGACTCCGGACGCTTTGGGCGTTTCCACTGTCTCCACCAACAAGACCCTGAAAGTCGAGGCCCCGGCGGCACGCAGCGCGGGAATCAAGGTCAAGACGGTGGCGGAACTGGTCGAGAAACTGAAAAACGAAGCGAAGGTGATCTGATGACTATTTTGGTAATTGCTGAACACGACAACCACACAGTGGCTGCGGCCACACTGAATACCGTGGCTGCGGCTGCCAAAATCGGTGGTGAGGTGCACGTGTTGGTGGCAGGTGCCGGCGTGGCTGCGGTGGCTGAAGCCGCCGCAAGCATCGTGGGTGTGGCCAAGGTTTTGCTGGCCGACAACGCTGCGTACGCCCATCAACTGCCTGAGAACGTTGCGCCGCTGGTGACCGGGCTGGTACTGGAACAGCGCTCGATCTACAACCACGTCCTGGCCCCGGCGACGTCCAACGGCAAAAATGTGCTGCCACGGGTTGCCGCCGCGCTCGACGTCGACCAGATTTCCGAGATCATCGCCGTGCAAAGCGCCGACACCTTCCAGCGTCCGATCTACGCCGGTAACGCCATTGCCACCGTGCAATCCAACGCCTCGGTGAAAGTGATCACCGTGCGCGCTACCGGTTTCGATCCAGTGGCCGCTGTTGGCGGTTCGGCAACCGTCGAAGTCGTTGACACGCTTTACGACGCCGGCACTTCCAGCTTCATTGGGGAAACGCTGGCCAAATCCGACCGCCCCGAGCTGACCGCCGCCAAGGTTATCGTTTCCGGGGGGCGTGGTATGCAGAACGGTGACAACTTCAAGCACCTGTACGCGCTGGCGGACAAACTCGGCGCAGGTGTCGGCGCTTCGCGTGCGGCGGTCGACGCAGGTTTTGTCGCCAACGACATGCAGGTCGGGCAGACCGGCAAGATCGTAGCGCCGCAGCTGTACATTGCCGTCGGTATTTCCGGCGCGATCCAGCACTTGGCGGGGATGAAGGATTCCAAAGTGATCGTGGCGATCAACAAGGACGAAGAAGCGCCGATCTTCCAGGTGGCGGATTACGGGCTGGTGGCGGATCTGTTCGAAGCCGTGCCGGAGTTTGAGCGACTGGTTTGATTTTTCACGTGTTCAATTGGAATTCGCTCATAGAGCGCATGCGCCGCCCAACCCGTACCAACAGCGGGTCCTCGAGTTGTTCGCGCAAACGCGCCAGGGCGTTGCTCACGGTTGGCTGGCTGAGCGCCAGGCGCGAGGCAGCGCGGGAGACGTTCTGCTCGCGCAGCAGCACATCGAGGATGCGCAGCAGGTTGAGATCGAAGTTGGTTGTATTCACTTAGCAAATATCACGCATATGAAAATGAAATTTCTCAAATAGTAGGCGGCTGCTTAGGGTGTCGGCAATCCTTGTTTTTCTACTTGGAATATGGATGTGGGCAAACTTTTTGACGATGTGGAGAGTAGGGCATGAGTTATCAAGCGCCGCTGCGCGATATGCGTTTTGTGCTGCACGAACTGTTTGACGTGAGCGGGCATTGCCAGCAACTGGACAACGGTCTGGACCGCGACACCATCGACGGAGTCCTCGAAGAGGCGGCGCGGTTTGCCGCCGAAGTAGTAGCACCGCTCAACCGCAACAGCGACGAGCAGGGCTGTCGGTTGCAGGATGGCGAGGTGACCACGCCGGATGGATTTCGCCAGGCTTACAAGCAGTTTGTCGAGCAGGGCTGGGCGAGCATGACCGGACCGCTGGAGTTCGGTGGGCAAGGCTTCCCGCAAATGCTGTCGGCGAGTTTCCACGAGATGCTGATGAGTGCCTCGTTGTCGTTTCGCGTCTACTCCGGGCTGACCGAAGGCACGGTCCTGGCCCTGGATCGCCATGGCAGCGCCGAACTCAAGCAGCGATACCTGGCGCAACTGGTCAGCGGCGAGTGGACGGGCACCATGTGCCTCACCGAACCCCAGGCCGGTTCAGACCTGGCACTGCTGCGCACCCGCGCCCAGCCCCTGGCGGATGGCAGCTACCAGCTCAGCGGCAGCAAGATATTCATCAGCGGCGGCGAACAGGATTTGAGTGACAACATCATTCACCTGGTGCTCGCTCGGTTGCCGGATGCACCGCCGGGTATCAAAGGGATCAGCCTGTTCCTGGTACCCAAGCGGCTCCTCGACGCCGATGGATTGCCCGCTGCGCGCAATGCCCTGAGCTGCGGGGCGCTGGAGCACAAGATGGGCATCAAGGGGGCGTCTACCTGCGTGATGAATTTCGACGGCGCCACGGGTTGGCTGGTCGGCCAGCCGAATCAGGGCCTGGCCTGCATGTTCACGATGATGAACGATGCGCGCTTCCAGGTCGGATTGCAGGGCCTGGGCATTGCCGAAGCGGCATTCCAGGGCGGCCTGGCCTATGCGCGCGAACGCTTGCAATCACGCGCCATCAAAGGTCCCGTGGCACTGGACAAGCCTGCCGATCCGATCATCGTTCACCCTGACGTGCGGCGCATGCTGCTGATCCAGAAGACCCTCAGTGAAGGCTGCCGGATGCTGGCGGCCTATGCGGCCAGGCAACTGGATCTGGAGCATGGCGCCAGCGATCCGGCGGCACGTGAAGCCGCGGCCCGTCGTGCCGCTTTCCTCATTCCTGTGGTCAAGGCGTTCTTCACCGATTGCGGCCAGGAGGTGGCCAGCCTTGGCGTGCAGCTGTACGGCGGCCATGGGTTTATCCGCGAGTGGGGCATGGAGCAGTTGATGCGCGACAGTCGCATCACCCAGCTTTACGAAGGCACCAATGGCATCCAGGCACTGGACCTGATCCGTCGCAAGTTACTCGGTGATGGCGGCAGCGAACTCAACGCATTGATCGACGAGTTGGCCACGCAGGTGCATCAGGCGACGGCTCAGCCAGAGATGGCGGAGAGGGTCGGGCAGCGCCTTGAAGAGTGGCGAGCGTTGGGCCACTCGGTGCTGCAAGCCTGTCGCCACGATCCCGAGGAAATCGGCGCGGTGTCGGTGGATTTCCTCGCCTACTCGGCGTACGTGATGTTGGCGGCGTTGTGGTTGCAGGCGGCTGTACGTGCCAGCCAGGCATTGGCGGCGGGCAGTGGTGACGCGGCGTTCTACCAGGCCAAGCTGCAATCGGCGGACTTCTACCTGCGCCGGGTCCTGCCACGGGCCGGCGCGCATCGAGAGGCCTTGCTGGCCGGTGCGGGCTGCCTGATGGCCATGCCGGAGCGATCCTTCGCATTCTGAAAAAACCTGGGCTGTAACCTCAAAAGGGGGGGGCGGCCCAGCCAGTGAGCTGGCTACGCTTGCGCCACCCGGATCCTCTCGTTCTCATTAATCCACCTGCCCAACAGATGGACACTCGAACGCCGGAAATCGCCCGGTCCCTATCCCTCACCCCCAGCGGGCGGCACGTTGCCGCCTCTGCGACTGATCGTTGGAGCGCAATACCATGCAAGACGCCGTTATCGTTTCCACTGCCCGCACGCCCATCGCCAAGGCCTTCCGAGGGGCGTTCAACGATTTCAAATCGCCGTCGATGTGCGCGGTGGCGATTCGCGCCGCCGTCGAACGCGCGGCCATCGAGCCGGGCGAAATCGATGACCTGGTGCTGGGCACCGCCATGCAAAGCGGCACTGCAGCAACCAATCTGGCGCGCCTGTCTGCCTTGGCGGCTGGCTTGCCATTGTCGGTCAGCGGCCAGACCATCGATCGCCAATGCGCTTCGGGCCTGATGGCGATCGCCATTGCCGCCAAACAGATCATGGTGGATGGCATGCAGGTGACCATCGGTGCCGGTCAGGAGCAGATCAGCCTGGTACAAAACCCGCACACGCAATTCGCCGCCAATGAACAGGATGCCAATGTTCAGCGCATGGCCGAGCATGCCTATATGCCGATGCTGCAGACCGCAGAAATCGTTGCCCAGCGCTACAACATCAGTCGCGAAGCCCAGGACGCCTACAGCCTGCAATCCCAGCAACGTACCGCAGCGGCCCAGGCAGCCGGCTTGTTCGCCGACGAGATCATACCGGTCAGCGTGCGCAAGAAAGTCGTCGACAAGCAAAGCGGTGCCATTAGCTACGAAGATGTGCGCCTGACCCTGGACGAAGGCAATCGCCCGCAAACCACCCTGGCCAATCTGCAAGCCCTGGCGCCAGTGCGCGAAGGCGGTTGCATCACCGCGGGCAATGCCAGTCAATTGTCCGATGGCGCCAGCGCGTGTGTGTTGATGAGCGGTGCATTGGCAGCCCGTTCCTCGGTAAGTCCTTTGGGCTTGTATCGCGGCATCGCGGTGGCAGGTTTGGCGCCGGAAGAGATGGGCATCGGCCCGGTGCTGGCAATCCCCAGATTGCTCCGTCAGCACGGCTTGCGCGTGGATGATATCGGGCTGTGGGAAATCAACGAGGCCTTTGCCTGTCAGGTGTTGTATAGCGCGCAAACACTGGGCATCGACCCTGCAAAACTGAACGTCAATGGCGGGTCGATCGCCATCGGTCATCCCTACGGCATGAGTGGTGCGCGCATGGTTGGCCACGCGTTACTGGAGGGCAAACGCCGTGGGGTGAAGTACGTGGTGGTGAGCATGTGCGTCGGCGGTGGCATGGGGGCCGCCGGTTTGTTCGAAGTGCTCTGATTTTCCCGGGCGCGCCAGGTCATCTGGACGGCGCGCAATTGGCAAAAATCAGTCGATCAGCTTGTGATTGCGTGCCCAGACCATGGCGTCGTACCGGCTCGAAACGCCCAGCTTGGCGTAGATGTTACGAAGGTTCCATTTCACCGTGTCCAGGCTGATGTCCAGCGTGTGGGCGATGCGTTTGCTCGACATGGCCTGGGAAACGAGGCTGAGGATCTCGCGTTCGCGTGGCGTCAATTGCGGCGCTTGCCCGTTGGTCGTGGTCCGCCGCGAACGTGATGTCGAGAGGGGCGGCGCGCAAGGGCCGGTGAGCTTGCCGAGCAGTTCGTCGACGTATTGGCGCAGGGGGGCGTCCAGGGGGCTTTGGGATAGACGCGAAAGCAGTTTCTCGCTCAATGCCCCTTCATCCAGCAAGGTACGGACCAGCCCCAGGCGTCGCCCGTTCTCCACGGCCTCACGCAGTCGTGCGAGGGAGTCTTCCGGGCGATCGAGATCATCCAGCATGCCGGCACACAGCAGGTCGGCGAGCACGCCAAGGCGGTGGCGCTGGAAACTATCGGCGTAGTGTCTCACTTCGTCCAAGGCTTGCAGGGCGGCTTGGGAATCGACGCTAGTCAGAATCCGCGCCCGCGCCAAAGCGGCAATGGCCGGCAGTTCTGCCCGGCCACCGTGCTCGCTGCTGTGGTCGCGGACAATCTCTTCGAGGGTTTGCAACAACTCCACGGCCTGATTGCGCTGGCCCTTGACCAGGCTCACGCGTATCTGTTCGCCCAATAGCTGAGCCACTGGACGGATTTGTCCGAGGCTGCGCAGGTGGGAAATTTGCTGGCGCAGGAACGCCAGGGCAGTATCCGGGCCTTTTTGCAGCAGGTCCAGGCGGCTGCGGCTGATGTTGGTGCGCACAATGACATCGGGAACGGAGGAGTGCAGCAAGCCAGAGCGGTTGGCGATCAGTTCGCGCGCGTCATCGATCCGGTCAAGCTCGTAAAACGCATCGGCCAGCAGGCTGGCACAGAGGTTGGCGCAGATCGATCGATGCCCGCCCTCGCGGGCGGAGCGCTCGAGCAGTTCGGATACCAGGGGTTCGGCTACGCCGATCTCGCCGCAAACGATATAGGTGGTCAAGCGTGCCGATTCCGCGACCAGGGCCATGTCATTGCTGCGATCCTGCGGGGGTATCGGATGAATGTCGAACAGGCGTCGGGCATCGGCATAGCGTCCCGCCGTGTAATAGGCCACGCACAGTGCCGCCAGCAGCATGTAGCGTAAGAAGGGATTGTCCATAGGTGCATCACGCACAGGTTCCAGCAAGGCAATGGTGCGCTCGCTGTCATCTTCCTGCACCGCGATGGCAGCGTGGATCAGCGGTATGCCGCTGGCCAGTTCAGGGTGTTCGTTCAGGCCACTGGCCTGTAGACGCTCTAGCCAGGCTTTTGCACGTTCCGGACGCGAGGTCAGCGAAACCGTGATGCAGGCCAGGAACAGCAGGCGCTGGTGGCGAAACAGCACGTCCTCGGGCAAGCGCTCCAACAGGCGTAAGGTCGGGGCGAGATAAGCCAGGGTCCAGGTCTTTGGCGCGCTCTGCTCTATCACCTGAATGGCAAACTCGATGTCGTCGCCCAGGCTGGCGTGGCGAACTGCCTCGGTCAGGCAGTTGTGTCCGGCGAACCAATGGGCTGCGAGGCGGTGCAAGGCACGGATGTCCTTCTTCCGACGGTCCAGGCGTGCGCTGAGGAACTCCCCGAACAGCGGCTGGAAGCGATACCAGGTCATGCGGTCTTCGGAGTCGACCCGATTGATCAGCAGGTTCTCGTCTTCCATGCGCTGAAGCAGTTCACCGGCGTCGGCATGGCCGGTCACGGCAGCGGCCATCGGGGCGTTGAAGCGACGGAAGATTGACAGCGTTTCGGCAACTTCGACCAGTTCTTCGGGCAGGTGTGCCACCACTTCTTCGCTCAGGTAGCTTTGCAGGTCGCTTGAGCGCCAGACCAGATCGTTGAGAATCGAGCGGGTTGAAGGGCGGTTCTTGAGCATGATGACGATCAGTTGCAGGCAAGAGGGCCAGCCGCCGGTCAGGTCCTGGATCAGGCTCAGTTCATCGGCATTGATCTTGTCGGTGCCCAGGTTCTCCTCCACGAAGGTGCGGGTCTCCGCCAGGTCAAATGGCAGTTCGACGCTTTCGATTTCAGCCAGTTGGTCCATGACGCGCAGTCGAGAGAGGCTCAACGGCGGATTGACCCGCGACACGAGCACCAGGTGCAGGTTGCCCGGCCCCTGGTCGAGCAGCTTTTGGATCAGCTTGTGGGCAAGAGGAGAGTCCACATGGTGGTAGTCGTCGACAATCAGGTAGAGCTCCTTGCTCAGCTGGGTCGCAGCCTCGACGATAATCGCGACGCAGGCTTGCAACGCAGGCTCCGTGGTGTCCTCGCGGAGCAGGTCAATGTCCACTTCAATGCCCAACCGTCGCAATCCTTCGAAGAATGCTGAGCAGAAGGCGGTGTAGCCCTTGTCCTCGACCGTCAGCGACACCCAGGCCACTTCCGCGCCGGCCATGAGCCGGTCCTGGCGCCACTGTGCCATCAGGGTCGTTTTACCGTAGCCCGCAGCGCCGGTGACCAGCGCCAATTTGCAATGCTGCATGCGTTGAAGCTGAGCGAGCAGCGCGGTGCGAGGCACATGGCGGGTACCGATGCGCGGTGGTGAAAACTTGGTCGAAACCAGATGTCTGGCTGGGGTGTCTGGCAACTTCTTATCCTCGCGCCACGGTCACGGCGACTCACGCGCCGGGCGAAACTAGCCAACCTGTCGATGCAGGTCAAGATTTTACGATAGCTGCAGTTAAGCGCTTGTGGGATCAGGGGGGGTGTTCCAGCCAGTTCGTGGTCCTTCCGCAATGGGAGGGACGAGCGGGTGCATTTGTTTTTTAAGATCCGCCAGGTCCCCAATCCGGGTGCCAACGAAGGAATCACAATGAAACTGGATAATAAAGTAGCCGTCGTCACGGGCGCGGCATCAGGGCTTGGCCTGGCCACTTGCAAGACACTGGCGGCCGCGGGAGCGCAGGTAGTGGGGTTTGACCTGGATCAACAACGGCTCGATGCCGCGCTGGATGGCATCACCGGCATCACCGGCATCACCGGCATCACCGGCATCGCGGTCAACGTTGCCGACGAAGCCAGTGTCAGGGCGGGTATCGAGGCGGTGGTGCAGCGCTTTGGCGGGGTGCATGTGGCGGTGAATTGCGCCGGGATCCTGGGCCCGTGCAAGACGCTATCCAAAGGCCAGCTGTTTCCAACCGAGCTGTGGAACCGGGTGTTGGGGGTCAACCTCACGGGGACTTTCAATATCATCCGCCATGCGGCGTTGGCCATGTCCAGGAACACACCCGAAGACAGTGGCGAGCGCGGTGTGATCATCAACACCGCCTCGGGTGCGGCACGTGAGGGGCAGATGGGGCAGGCGGCCTATAGTGCGAGCAAGGCCGGCATCATTGGCATGACGCTGCCGATTGCCCGCGACCTGGCTGAACACGGCATACGCGTGGTGAGCCTGGCACCGGGCCTGTTCGAGTCCGGGATGTCCGCCGGCATGCCGGAAAAAGTCTCGGAAACCATCGTCAACGGTCTGCTGTTCCCACGCCGCATGGGCCAACCGCAAGAGTTCGCCGCGCTGGTGCGACACGTGGTCGAAAACGCCTACCTCAACGCGCTGACCCTGGACATACAGTGCGGCACTCGTTGAGTTGAAAATGACCCTGGCGGTGGCCCGAGTCATTATTGATCGCATGAGCGCCTGAATCCTCTGTAGGAGCGAGCATGCTCGCGATAAACCCGAGAACGCCGCGGGGTGTCAGGCTTCCCGCATTATCGTTGACGACCCTCGCGAGCATGCTCGCTCCTACAGGGGGGCGTACCAGGCTACGCCTTGTCCATCAAGAGAGACATTGACCTCACCGCGCAGCAACAAGTGGTTGAGGCAGGCCAGGGTTTCGCCGGTCGCCAGGGTGAAGCGGGTAGGGTCGTCGTTGCATACGGCGGTGCTGAACAGCAGCGTGAACAGATCGATCGCGCGTGCGGGCTCGTGCAAGCCCGCGCGTAACCGGTCCAGCGCTCCCCATGCATCGGCTTGCAGTTGTTCGATGCGTGCATGCAGGCCCCGGAAAGGTTTGCCGTGAGACGGCAGCACCAGTACGTCGTCGGGCACACGACGACGCAGGGTGGCCAGGGATTCAAGCCAGTCGCTCAGCGGATCGGCATCCGGCTCGCTGGGCTGCACCGAGACGTTGGACGAAATACGGGGCAGCACCTGGTCGCCGGATATCAGCAGCTTGCGGTCGGCGTCATACAGGCAGGCGTGTTCCGGTGAATGGCCGGCACCCACCACCACTTCCCATGAATGCCCGCCGATGTTCAGCCGTTCACCGTCGCGTATGCGTCGGTAGCTGTCGGGCAAGGGCGAGATCATGCGGCCGAAACTGCCGAAGCGCTGGCGATATCGCTCCAGGGTCGGCCCGTCCCATCCGGCGCGCCGGTAGAACGCCAGCGTCTCCTCTGGCGCCATGCGTGCGCTATCGCTGGCCAGCAGGCGGCCTTGCAGGTACTCCAGGCGCGTCATCCACAAGCGACTGCCGGTGTGCCGGGTCAGCCAGCCGGCCATTCCGACGTGGTCCGGATGAAGATGGGTGGCGATGACCCGGGTCAACGGAGCCTCGCGTAACGTGCTTTCCAGCAATGGGCGCCATAACGCGACTGTCTGCTCGTCGTAAATGCCGCTATCGACCAGTGTGGTGCCAACCCCGTCAGCCAGGAGCCAGACGTTGATGGCGCCCAGGGACACCGGCAGCGGTAGCCGCAGCCACTGCACGCCCGGCGCTATCGGTTCGGGTGCTCCGGCAGTGGGCAGCATGGCGAAAGGGTAGCTGATCGGCGCGCCCGCGCTGGCCGGTGTGTCGTGCGTCATGGTGTTCTCCCGTTTGTTGTTACCGCCGCCGCACCCGGTCCAGGTGCGCAATCAGCTCGATGGGCCAGACGTTACCGGAGGGGGGGTAGGGGGGGCACCCCCCTTTCAGAAAGGGGGGGGAGGACATCGGGCTGACGCTGGCACCCTTCGGAGCACTCGATCACTGATTGAGTGGCTTGCGAACCTGGATGTCCAGGTTCACCCAGGGGAGGAGGCACCCAGATGAATAACAAGAACAAATCGAATCAAAGTCATCCCGCCAGTTCTCATGCATTGAAGGCTACGGTCGTGGCCATGTGCGCGATTGCCTGCGGCAGCGCCAGTGCAATCGAGATCGATACCGGTAACGAAGACATCCAGCTGCGTTGGGACAACACCCTGCGCTACAACTTGGGTATGCGTACCGAAGGGCAGGACAGGGCGATCCTGGGCAACCCCAACAACGATGACGGCGACCGCAACTTCGACAAGCATCGACTGGTCAACAATCGACTGGACGTGCTCACAGAGTCGGACCTCATCTACAAGGGCAAGTATGGCGCCCGTGTCAGCGCCGCCCTCTGGTATGACGCCGCCTATGCCGGAGATCTGGACAACGATAGCGTTGCCACCTCCAACCACCTCAACTCCAGTGGTCGCCCAGCCACCGGTCTGAGCCGCTACACCGACCGCTACTACGAAGGCCCGTCCGGTGAATGGATGGACGCCTTCGTGTTTGGCGAGTACGAAATGGGGGACATGCCGCTCAAGGCGCGCCTGGGTCGGCATACGGTCAACTGGGGTGAGTCGTTGCTCGGGGCTGGCGCCATCCATGGTATCTCCTACGGCCAGGCGCCACTGGATCAGGGCAAGGCCTTGGCGTTGCCGGGGATCGAGGCCAAGGAACTGTACCTGCCGCGCAACCAGATTTCCGCGCAGTTGCAAGTCAACCCCGAGTGGTCCTTTGCCGCGCAGTATTTCTTCGAATGGCGGCCCTCGCGCGTGCCTGAGTCCGGCAGTTACCTGGGCTTCGCCGACATCTACCAGCAAGGTGGCGAGTCGTTCATCCTCAGCCCGACCCTGCGTGCCATCCATGGCGACGACATCGAGCCGCGCAACTCCGGTGACTGGGGCGTGATGACGCGCTGGAGCCCGGAATGGCTGGACGGCACCCTGGGGTTCTACGTACGCCAGTTCTCCGACACCCTGCCGCAGGTCATTCTGCTGGCCAACGCCCGCCCGCAGTACTACCTCAACTACGCCGACAAAATCGACATGTATGGCATCAGCCTGTCGAAGGAAATCGGCGGCATCAGCGTCGGTGCCGACCTCAACTACCGTCGCAATATGCCGCTGGTGAGTTCGGCGGCGCGGGTCACCTCGACTGCGCAACTGCCGGACGACGGCGACATTCTCGGCGCCCGTGGCGACACCCTGCACGGTGTGCTCAACGCTATCGGCACCGTGAGCCCGACTCCATTCTTCGATGGCGCCAATTGGTCTACCGAGCTGACCTGGAGCCGCTGGATCTCGGTCAACGACGACCCGCTGCACCTGTTCAAGGGCTCGTCTGCCTACAAGGCTGTACCGACCAACATCGACGAAGTGTCCCGCGACGCCTACGGCATCGCCATCAACTTCACGCCCAACTGGTATCAGGTGTTCCCCGGTGGCGACCTGTCGCTGCCGATCAGTTACTCCCAGGGCCTCTCCGGCAACTCGGCGGTGGCGTCCGGCGGTAACAAGGATGCCGGCAGCTACGCGGTGGGCCTGGCGCTCGATCTCTACAGTCGCTACCGCTTCGACCTGAAGTACGTGGACTACTTCGGTGACTACTCGACCAACCCGGTGACCGGCGCGGCCCTGACCCCGAGTGGCAGCCAGGCTTTGCTGGAAGACCGTGGTGCGGTGTTCTTCACCTTCAAGACCACGCTTTGAGCTGCGCTTGACGTAATCGCAAGTCCGCCCACGGCGGTCCCGCCGCGGACCGCCGTTGGTGCAATGCGCGCCCGCGCGCAACTGATGTGAGGTGACAACGTGTTCAAACAACTCTTGCGACCACCGCTGCTGATCCTGACCACGCTTCTGGCGGTGCCGGCGTTCGCCCAGTCGGGCTTTGTCTCGCCCCTCGACACGCCTGCGTTGCAAAGCGCCAAGGCGATCCAGGCACCCATCAACGCATTGTCCAGGGCCGCAGGAAGGCTGATCGCGGCCGGCCAGCGCGGCCATATTCTTTATTCAGACAACGCCACCGACTGGGTCCAGGCCCAGGTGCCGGTCAGCTCGGACCTGACGGCACTGGCGTTTCCCACTGCCAGCCAGGGCTGGGCCGTTGGCCACGAAGGCGTTGTGTTGCACAGCAGCGACGCGGGAAAAACCTGGACCAAACAGCTCGATGGCCAGCAGATCGCCGCGATCCTGCTCAAGCAATACGGCAATCCCGCCAACCCGGATGATCCCCAGGCGCAGCGCTTGCAACAGGACGCGCAATTGTTCGCCACCCAGGGCGCCGACAAACCGCTGCTGGACGTGTGGTTTGCCGATGAACGCACCGGGTTCGTCACCGGCGCGTTCAATTTGATCCTGCGTACCGAGGATGGTGGCCAGACCTGGACCGCCTGGCAGGACCGAATCGACAACCCGCGCAGCATGCACCTGTATGGACTGCGCCCGGCGGCCGGCACGCTGTTCATGGTCGCCGAACAAGGCCTGGTGCTGAAACTGGACCGCGCCAGCCAGCGTTTCGTCAAGGTCGAACTGCCCTATGAGGGCACGTTGTTCGGCCTGCTCGGCGACGACCGTCTGGTGCTGGTCTACGGCCTGCGTGGCAATGCCTTGCGCAGTCTTGATGGCGGGGCAAGGTGGAGCACGGTCGACACCGGCATCAAGGAGGGCATCACCAGCGGCCTGATCGCCGAAGACGGCTCGATCCTGCTGGCCAGCCAAACCGGCCAATTGCTGCGCTCCACCGACCGCGGGGCAACGTTCAGCCGAGTCCCACTGGACCACGTGGCACCCAACTTTGCACTGGCACCCGCCGCCAACGGGGCCGTCGCCCTGGCGGGACTGGGTGGCGTGCGCGTGCAAAGCCTGCAACAGAACAAGCAAGTCGGAGAGCTGTGATGGGTATCCACAACGCCAGCGATAACCTGCAGTCCATCAGCAACATTGCTGATTTCAATCACCAGTCAGGCAGTCGTCTGGAGCGGTTGATCTTCAACCATCGCCTGCTGGTCATCCTGCTTTGCAGCGTGGTCACGGTCATCCTCGGCTGGGATTCGTCGCGCCTGACGCTCAATGCCGCGTTTGAGAAAACCATTCCGCTGAACCAGCCGTACATCCGTAACTTCCTGGAAAACCGCGACGAGCTCAAGGGCCTGGGCAATGCCGTGCGGGTAGTGGTGGAGAACCGCAAGGGCGATATTTTCGATCCCGCGTACCTGCAGGCACTCAAGCAAATCAACGATGAGCTGTTCCTGACGCCGGGTGTCGACCGGGCTAACGTCAAGTCCCTGTGGATGCCGGTGGTGCGCTGGAACGAGGTCACCGAAGAGGGCTTCGCCGGAGGACCGGTGATGCCAGATAACTACACCGGCTCCCAGGCCAGTACCGATGCCTTGCGCCAGAACATTGGCCGGGCGCAGTTGCTGGGTAATCTGGTGGGGACCGATTTCCGTTCCAGCATGATTTTCGTGCCGCTGCTGGACAAAGACATCAATACCGGCCAACCGCTGGATTATTGGGAATTGTCCAAGCGCCTGGAGGGCATCCGCGCGCAGTTCTCCGGTACCCAGGGCAGTGCTGACCTGGACATCCGCATTGTCGGTTTCTCCAAGGTCGTGGGCGATCTGCTCGACGGCTTGCAGCAGATGATCCTGTACTTCGCCGTGGCGGCGGTGATCGCCGCGCTGATCATTTTTGCCTGGACCCGTTGTGTGCGCAGCACCGTGCTGGTGCTGGGCTGTTCCTGCATCGCCGTGTTGTGGCAGCTCGGCCTGATCGCCCGCCTGGGTTACGCGCTGGACCCTTATTCGATTCTCGTGCCGTTCCTGGTGTTCGCCATTGGCGTGTCCCATGGCGCGCAGAAAATGAACGGGATCATGCAGGACGTGGCCCGTGGCACCCATCGGCTGGTCGCCGCCCGCTACACGTTCCGCCGCCTGTTCCTGGCCGGGGTCACGGCGCTGGTGGCCGACGCCGTGGGCTTTGGCGTGTTGATATTGATCGACATCCCGGTGATTCAGGATCTCGCAATCACGGCGTCCATCGGCGTTGCCCTGCTGGTGTTCACCAACTTGATCCTGCTGCCGGTGATGCTGTCCTACACCGGCGTCAGTCCCAAGGCTGCGGCGCGTAGCCTGCGCAAAGAACAGCGTGAAACGAGCGGGGCCTGGCGTCTGCTGGAGCGTTTCACCGAACGCCGCTGGGCCACGGCATTGCTGCTGGGCTCGGCGTTGCTGACGGTGGCGGGCTTTGTCGTCAGCACCCATCTGCAAATCGGCGATCTGGATGCCGGGGCTTCGGAACTGCGACCCAACTCGCGCTACAACCTGGACAACGCCTATATCAACAGCAAGTACTCGCTGTCTTCCGACCAGTTCGCGGTCATCGTCAAGACCAAGGCCGAGGGCTGCCTGGAATACCAGACACTGGTCGATGCCGACCGCCTGGGCTGGGTCCTGCAGCAAGTGCCGGGGGTGCAAAGCACGGTGTCCTTGGCCGATGCGGTGCGCAAGATCACGGCGGGTTCCTACGAGGGCAGTCCCAAGTGGATGTCGATCTCGCCCAACCAGGACGTACTCAACTATGCGGCGCGGACCGCGAGCACCAGCAATCCGGAACTGTTCAACAACGATTGTTCGGTGATGCCGGTGGTGGCCTACCTCTCCGATCATAAGGCGCAGACACTCGATCAAGTGGTGCAGGCCGCGCAAGCCTTTGCCAGCGCGCACAGCACGCCGGACCGCCAGTTCCTGCTGGCCGCCGGCAGCGCCGGGATCGAAGCGGCCACCAACATCGTGGTCAAGAAGGCCAACCTGACCATGCTGATGTACGTGTACGCAGCGGTCATCGTGCTGTGCTTCATCACCTTTCGCAGCTGGCGCGCGGTGGTGGTGGCCGTGGTACCGCTGGTGATCACTTCGATTCTGTGCGAAGCGCTGATGGTGCTGCTGGGCATGGGCGTCAAGGTCGCGACCCTGCCGGTGATCGCACTCGGGGTGGGCATCGGCGTCGACTACGCCCTGTATCTGCTGAGCATCCAGCTGGCCCGTCAACGTGCAGGCGACACCTTGGCCCAGGCCTACCGACATGCCTTGCGGTTCACTGGCAAAGTCGTGGCGCTGGTGGGCGTGACCCTGGCCGCGGGGGTGATCACCTGGGCGTTCTCACCCATCAAGTTCCAGGCCGACATGGGCATCCTGCTGACCTTCATGTTCCTGTGGAACATGCTCGGCGCGCTGGCCCTGATCCCGGCGCTGTCGCACTTCCTGCTCAGGAACGAGCATGTCTGCGGTTCGCCGACGGTCACCCCGGCAACCACAGACACATCCACCGTCATCGCATCCAAGGTCCGGACTGTACAGCGTGTACAGGCCGATCCGAACCCTGTCTGACCCCCTGAATTCATAAGGAATCACCATGAGCGATACAAACGCAGCGTTCCTCGGCGAACAGGAACTCATGATCCGCGATTCGGCGCGCAAGGTTGCCGCCGAAGTGGTTGCCCCCACGGCTGCCGAACGTGATCGCAGTGCCGCCTGGCCTCGCAATGAGCTGCAAGCCGTTGCCGAACTGGGCTTCCTCGGCATGCTGATCCCTGAAGAGTACGGCGGTGCCGGTGCCAGCTTTGTCGAGTACTGCCTGGCCATCGAGGAGTTCGCCGCCGCTGACACCGGCTTCGCCACCCTGATTCACGTCCATAATTCAGTCGGACTGGCCGTGGCGCGACTGGGTAACGAACAACAGAAGCGCAAATACCTGCCGGACCTGGCCTGCGGTAAACGCATCGGTGCCTTTTTGCTCAGCGAGCCGCACGCCGGCTCCGACACGGCAGCGTTCCGCACTCAGGCACGGCGCGAAGGCGAGCACTACGTCATCAATGGCAGCAAGCAATTCATCTCCAACGGCAACGAAGCGGGCCTGGGCCTGGTGCTGGCCGTCACTGACAAGGCTGCCGGCAAGAAGGGCAGCAGCCTGCTGATGGTCGACCCGCAGGAAAGTCCCGGTTACGTCGTGGCTCGCGTCGAGCACAAGATGGGCCAGCGCTCGGCCCATGTCGCGCAGATCCAGCTGGACCAATGCCGGGTGCCGGTGGCCAACCTGCTGGGCGAAGAAGGAGCGGGCTATCGCAACGTGATGGGTTCGTTGTCGGAAGGACGGGTGGCGATTGCCGCCGTCGCCACCGGCACCGCACGCGCTGCGCTGGACTCGGCGGTGGGCTATGCCAAGGAACGCGAAGCCTACGGCGAGCCAATCATCAAACTGCAAGGGGTAGCGTTCGACCTTGCCGACATGGCCGCGCAAGTAGATGTCGCCCACCACTACATGGTTCATGCCGCGCGATTGTGTGAAGCCCTCGTGCCCTGCGCCAAGGAAGCCTCGGTGGCCAAGCTGTTCGCCAGCGAAATGGCGGAGAAGGTGTGCTCCGACGCGCTGCAGATCCATGGAGGCTATGGCTACCTCAATGATTTCCCGGTGGAGCGTTACTGCCGGGATGTACGGGTGACCAAAATCTATGAAGGCACCAGCCATATCCAGAAATTGATCATCGCGCGCAGCCTGGCCTGACATGTGTGCAGCCCCCCCCTCTACTTGGAGGGGGTGACCGGACAGCTATCGGGCATAACCTGTTGTTCAAAGCGGGCTCGAATACGCCGGTGGATTCGCGACGATTGGCAGGGAACCAGACCATGCAGATACAGAACTCGACCGATGCACAGCGTCATGCAGTGGACAGCTTCCGTATCTTTCTTGCGACGGAGGTGGCGCCGGTCGCCAGCGCGTTCCGGGGCGGGCCGATTCCCCGGGAGAGAATGCGCGAAATCACCCAGGGCATCGCCGAATTCGGCCTGCCCGGCGCCAGTATTGCGCCGCACCTGGGTGGAATGGGTTTGTCGGTGGTCACCGAAGCCATGCTCCTGGCAGAGTTGTGCGTGGTTTCCAGCGAAATCGCCCACTGCGTCATCGTCAACATGCTCGTCGCCAGCGTCCTGGTCGAATTGCCTGAAGCGCAGAAACCACTGCGCGAGCGCTACTTGCCGGACTTGCTCGCCGGTCGCCGCTTCGGCGGCTATTACCTGCACCAGGCCGATGCGCAGGCAACGCTAGCCGAAGGTGGCGTCAACGCCTGGACCACGGCGCACGGTTGGGTCATCAACGGTGCCCACGAGCGGGTGTGCAACGGCCACTACTCGGACATCCTCATTACCGGGATGCTGACCGAGGAGGGCGTGTCATGTCATGTGCTGGTGGACCGTGAGCAGCAGGGTTACTCCTCGCGCATCATCGACAGATCGACCCCGACCGGCACGTTCAATACCCGGGTGTCCTTCAACAATGTGCGCGTACCGGCCGGCCATACGATCTGGCAAGAACAGGAAGGCCAGGCCGGGCTGCTGGAAAAGATCGACGCCGGCGCAGCCTTGCTGTCGATCGGCCTGGCCCGGTCGGTTCTGGAGGCGTGCATCAACAACGTGCGAAATCCTGACGATTGCGGCAGGGCGGCGGCATCGCAGCCGTTGGTGGCACTCAGGATTGCCGAGATGGCGACCCGAATCGAAGCGGCGAAACTCATGTGCTTCCAGGCCTATTCGCTGATCGATAACGCCACTCCCTGCCAGATTCAGGCGTGCATGGCCCGCTGGCTGGCCAGTGAAACGCTGCTCAAGGCTTGCCAGGACGCGCTGCAACTGCCCGGTGGCAAGGGAGTGAGCGCCGCATTGGATCTTGAGCGCCTGGTGCGAGAGTCCATCGTGCAACCGGCGCCCAACGGCCTGACCGACCGGCAAAAATTATCCATCGCCAAAGCGCTCACGGGCATCAGTACCGCGGGCTGACGGCTGAACTGACGGCGGCCACCCTGGCGTGCCTGAATCATCACTGTAACCATTCAAGGATTTTGTATGCGCTATTGCCTTGTTGCACTGTCTGTTGCCTTTGCCTTGTCGAGCAACCTGTCATGGGCCGAGGACGCCCCGATCACGCCCGCAAAAGCTGCGAGCCCGACAACGGCAGCTGTCAACCAGGCGGTGCTCAAACAATTGCCGTTTCAGGATCGCGCCGACTATGAAGCCGCGCGGCGCGGGTTGGTCGCCGCCTTTGAGGGCGAAATCAAGGATGCCAATGGCAAGACCGTGTGGAATTCCCATCAGTACGACTTCCTCAAGCAAGAGCAGGCCCCGGACACGGTGAACCCCAGCCTGTGGCGTTTGGCGCAGCTCAATGCCAATGCCGGCTTGTTCCAGGTCACCGACAGAATCTACCAGGTGCGTGGCATCGACCTGGCTAACATGACCATCATCGAAGGTGACGATGGCCTGATCATCATCGACCCGCTCTACGTCACCGAAACCGCGAAGGCGGGGCTTGAAATGTACTACCGCAATCGCCCGCGCAAACCGGTGGTGGCGGTGATCTATAGCCACAGCCATGTCGATCATTTCGGCGGTGTGCGTGGGGTGGTAGACGAAGCAGACGTCAAGGCCGGCAAGGTTCGCATCTATGCGCCAGGCGGTTTCATGGAACACGCTATCCAGGAAAACGTCCTGGCGGGTACCGCGATGTTTCGTCGCGGCATGTTCCAGAGTGGCGGCGCGGTGGCCGGTAGCGAGCGGGGGCAGGTGGATTCGGGGATTGGCAAAGGTGTGCCGGTGGGCGGCACGATCAGCCTGATCGCACCGAGCGACCTGATCGTAAAACCGGAGGAAACCCACGATATTTCCGGTGTGCAGGTGGTATTCCAACTCACCCCGGGAACCGAGGCCCCCTCGGAGATGAACCTGTACCTGCCGCAAATGCAGGCGCTCTGTATTTCCGAGAACGCCGTGCGCTCGATGCACAACCTGCTCACGCCCCGTGGCGCCGAAGTGCGTGACGGTAAAGCCTGGGCGCATTTTCTCGACGACGCGCTGGTGCGCTATGGCGACAAGGCACAGGTGATGTTCGCTCAACACAACTGGCCGACCTGGGGCGGGGACAATATCCGCAACATGCTGGCCGATGAGCGTGACATGTACGCCTTTATCAACAACCGGACCCTGAACTTGCTCAACCAGGGCATGAATCCGCTGGAAATTGCCGACGCGGTGAAGAAGTTGCCCGGCGACCTCGATCAGAAGTGGTATGCCAGGGGCTACTACGGCACGCTGAGTTTCAACACCCGCGCGGTGTACCAGCGCTATCTGGGCTTCTACGACGGCAATCCGTCGACGCTTGACCCACTGCCTCCGGTCGAAGCCGGCAAACACTACGTGCAAGCCATGGGCGGGGCTGACAAGGTCCTGGCGCAGATGCGCGCGGCAATGGACAGCGGCGATTACCGTTGGGCAGCCCAGTTGGGCAATCATCTGGTGTTCGCCGAGCCCGAGAACAAGGCGGCACGCGAAGCCCAGGCCGATGCGCTGGAGCAATTGGGTTACCGCAGCGAATCGGCGATCTGGCGCAACATGTACCTCACCGGCGTGCAAGAGTTGCGTCAGATCAAGCCGCAGCAGGGCGCCCGTGCCACGGCCGACCTGATCCGGGCGGCGACACCGACCATGTTCATGGACCTGCTGGCCGTGCGCATGGATTCGGACAAAGCCCAAGGCCACGACATGACCCTGAACTGGAACTTCGATGATCTCGACCAGCATTTTGCCTTGACCCTGCGCAATGGAGTGCTGACCTACCGCGAACAGGCCAGTCATGCCAAGGCCGATGTGTCGGTCACGATGAGCAAGGCCGTGCTGGACCGGATCAGCCTGCGCCAGCTCGACTTCCCGACGGCGCTCAAACAGGGGGATATCAAGCTTGCAGGGGACGCAGACCGCTTCAAGGCGATGCTCGGCATGCTGACCAGCTTCCAGCCAATGTTCAACGTCGTGACGCCCTGAGCGGTGGCACGTTGAGGCTCGTTGGTTGACGCACAGGCCATGCGCTGCTGACCAGGGAGGACCCGGAACAACCCGGCGCATGGTTCATAAAAATAGAAAAAAACCCATGTAAAACAGAGTGTTGAGGTGGTTTTACCGATACCGGAATACGGAAATGATTTTGCCTGGCGCGCCCTTAAACTGAATCCGCCATCAAGGCCGTTACGCATCGACGGCCAAGGCACGATCCCGTGAATCCCCGGAGACAGTCCCGTGACAAGAACAATAGAAGAACAGGTCGATCTGCTGCTCAGCGATCCGGCGGCCCTGGTCGGGCATAGCCTGCAAAACTGGAAGCAAATGCCTGCCGAACAGATCAATGCGCTGCAGCTGGCCGGGCTGAAACGGCGTTTCGGCGAAATGCGCGACCGTATCGCGGTGTTGAAGAAACTGGCGGACGCCGAGGGCATCGAGCGAATCGAACAACTGGACGACGTGGTGCCCCTGCTGTTCGAGCACACCCTGTTCAAGTCCTACCCGCCATCGCTACTGGAAAAAAACAACTTCGCCGCGATCAACAAATGGTTGGGCAAACTGGTGGTTCCGGAACTGGCCGAGAAGATTGCCGCCGTCGACGTCACTGCGTGCAAAGGACTGGACGACTGGTTCGAAACCATGGACAGCGCCATCCCCGAGCTGTGCCTGAGCCATACGTCGGGCACTTCCGGTACGCTGTCGTTTTTGCCTTGCAGTGCCCGTGAGTTCGAAAAAGCTTCCCAGGTGCGCAAACTCTACGCCTGGAACATGACCGGTGCGGACACGCCGGACCCGGACCTGCACACGGCGTATCCGTACTACCGCAAAGGCTACCTCAGCCACCTGCGCGGCATGGGCTCGCTGGTGCGGGTACTGCTGCCCGATCTCTCACACTTCCACCCGGCCTATCCCTCGACCCTGTCCAGCGACGTACTGCGCCTGGGCGCCAGGCTGCGGGCCGCCCACGCCAATGGCACGCTGGATCGCCTGGTGGTGGCGCCTGAGCTGCTGGCCAAGAAAAAAGCCTTCGACCAGCAGCAGGCCGAGATGCCGCAGCACCTGGCGGCCTTTTTCGATGACATCGCGACCCGTCTCAAGGGCAAGCGCGTGTACATCGGCGGTACCTGGAACCTGCTGCACAACATGGCCCTGGCCGGCCTGGAGCGTGGCCTGGAAGGGGTGTTCCATCCCGATTCCTACATCATCACCACCGGCGGCGCCAAAGGCGTGGTGCCGCCCGAGAACTGGCGCGAAGACGTGATGCGCTTTCTGGGGGTGAAGACGCTGAACGAGTCCTATGCCATGTCGGAGGTGGTCAGTGGTTCGCACCTCAAATGCGAACAGGGCAACTACCACTTCTCGCACACCGCGATTCCCTTCCTGCTCGACCCCGAAACCAGCAAGCCGCTGCCGCGCCACGGCCGCCAGACCGGGCGCGCGGCGTTCTTCGACCTTGGCGCCGATATCCACTGGGGCGGCTTCATCACGGGCGACGAAGTCACCATCGAGTGGGATCAACCCTGCACCTGCGGGCGCCATAGCCGCTACGTGGTTGGGGCGATCCAGCGCTACAGCGAAAAGAACGGCGGCGACGACAAGATCACCTGCGCCGCATCCGAGCAGTCCCATCGCGAAGCGATGGATTTCCTCAACACCCTGGAAGGCTGAGCCATGTCCCATCCCATTGCACCGATGATCATTCGTGGTCAAGTCATCACCGATAACCTGATCGAAGTGGGCGGCCGCGGCGGCGACTTGAGTTTTCTCACCCCCGACGCCAGCAAGTACATCGACCAGTTGCCCCTGGGCAACCCGGCGAAGCTCGCAGACCTGTACCGCTTGAGTTTCGACGACATTCTCGATTACGCCGTCGAACTCGGCGCGCGCCTGGACCTGGACAAGAACCAGTACCTGCAGGAAGCCTGTGAACTGTCGTTCCTCACGGCGCCGACCACCCCGACCATCGTCAAGGGCTCCTACATGGGCCTCAAGCACTTGCTGTCCCGTGAGTTCATCACCGAGATGGCAGAAAGCACGGTGGGTATCAAATACCTGGAAGGCTGGGTCCCGCAGACACTGCTCGACGGCACCGAGCTGGAAGTGCGCTGCTTTGGCGCCCGGACCTTGCACATCGTCGCCGGCAACGCAGTGTCCCTGTCGTTGTGGACCATCATCCGCAACATGGTGCTGCGCAGCGACGCGATCATCAAGGCGCCGTCCAACGACCCGTTCACCGCGCTGGCCATCGCCCGCACCATGGTCGACATGGCGCCGGACCATCCGCTGACCAAACACCTTTCGGTGGCTTACTGGAAGGGCGGCGACGAGGCGTTCGAGCAGCGCCTGTACCAACCGCAGAACCTGGAAAAAATCGTCGCCTGGGGCGGTTTCGCCTCGATGAAGCACGTGACCAAATACATCCAGCCGGGCCTTGAACTGATTTCCCTGGACCCCAAGCGCAGCGCCAGCATCATTGGCCAGGAGGCCTTCTACAACGAAGAGAACATGCGCGAAGCGGCGGTGCGCCTGGCGGCCGACATCGGTGCGATCAACCAGAAGGGCTGTGTCTGCGCGCGGGTGGCGTATGTGCAGAGCGGCACGGACGAGCAGGGCCTGGAGCGGCTCAACACCTTTGGCCAGTATGTCTATGAAGCGATGCTGGGCTTGCCCAATACCCTGAGCACCGCGCCCAAGCGTTACGACCAGGGCCTGAAGGCCCACGTCGACGCGCTGCGCCTGGATGACGAGTGGTACAAGGTCATCGGCGGCAAGGAAGGCGAGGGCGCGATCATCTGCTCGCAATTGCCGGAACCGGTGTCCTTCGCCGCCAGCCTCGATGACCGGACCGCCAACCTGGTGCCGGTCGACGACTTGAGCGAAATGATGGCGGCGGTTGACGCCTATACCCAAACCGTCGGCGTCTATCCCGAAAGCATCAAGGATCAACTCAAGGATGTGCTGCCGCTGTATGGCGCTCAACGCATCGTTTCCCTGGGCTACGCCGCTGCCATGAAGTTTGCCGCGCCCCAGGATTCCATCGAGCCGATGCGTCGCATGGGCAAGTGGATTTCCAACCAGATCGCCGCACCAGAAACCAGTGCTGCGCCCTGGTTACGGCCTTCGATCTGACACCATTCCCTGTAGGAGCGAGCCTGCTCGCGATGGTCGCTAACGATGACGCGGAGTGTCTGAATGCCCGCGTTGCCTGGACGTTTTTCGCGAGCATGCCCGCTCCTACAGGGGAGCGCTCATTCAATCTGTGGAGACAAGAACATGACCACCTGCATCGGCTATGGCGTCCATGAAGCCAACGCTCCCCTCGAACCCCTGCGCTTCGAACGCCGTGAGCTGCGCGCCGACGATGTCGCCATCGATATCGACTACTGTGGCGTCTGCCATTCCGACCTGCATTACGTGCATAACGACTGGAAAAGCACGCGGTTTCCCTGTGTGCCGGGCCATGAAATCGTCGGTCGGGTCACTGCCGTGGGGCCTGCTGTCAATCGTTATCGTCCCGGTGATCGGGTGGCTGTCGGTTGCATGGTCGACAGCTGCCAGCAATGTGCGGCCTGCGAGCAACATCAGGAGCCGCATTGCACCCAGGGCATGACACCCACCTATAACGGCCTGGACCGCATCAGCGGCGAGGTGACCCGCGGCGGTTACGCCCAGCACATCGTGGTACGCGAGCGTTTCGTGTTGCGGGTACCGCCGGCACTGGATCCGCGCTTCACCGGTCCGTTGCTGTGTGCCGGCATCACCGTCTGGACGCCGATGCGCGAGCATGACGTCAAGACCGGTACGCGCCTGGCGGTCATCGGGCTGGGCGGTCTGGGCCACATGGCGGTCAAGCTTGGCGTTGCGTTGGGCGCCGAGGTCACCGTGATCACCACTTCGCCCGGCAAGGCCGAGGACGCCCTGGCGCTCGGCGCGCATCATGTCCTGTTGTCGTCCGACCCGCAGGCCATGAAAACCGCCGCCAGCAGCTTCGACCTGATTCTGGACACCATCCCGCGCGGCCACAACGTCAACCCTTACCTGATGCTGTTGGCCCGCAACGGCAAACTCGTGCTGGTTGGCGCCCTGGAGCCGCTGGAGCCGATCCACGGCGCATTGCTGGCGATCAATAACCGCTCGATCACCGGCGCGTTGATCGGTGGACTGGAGCAGACCCAGGAGCTGCTGGACTTCTGCGCCGAGCATCAAGTGCTGCCCAGTTGCGAAATGATCGACATCCAGGACATCAACCAGGCGTTCACCCGCATGCAGAACAATGACGTGAAGTATCGATTCGTGATCGACATGGCGTCGCTCAAGGACGTCGACGTGGCCTGACATCGGTTCTCCCCTCGGCTAGCATCCTCATACCTCCCTTAACGAGAGGGGCGGTATGGGGCTGGCGCAGGCATAACGGTTCGTTCATGGACCACGATGGAGAACAACAATGTCCGTTAGATCGCACCTTATGCGCTGCAGTGGCGCTTTTGCCGCTTCCGTCCTTGCATTGGCCATCCAGGCCGGAGCCGCCTGCGCAGAAGAAGCACCTCCCGCCTCGCCACCTGCCTTCACCGATCAACAAGTCAGCGATGCCTATATCTACATGCTCGGGCGCTTGCTGGTCATGCGCCAGCAGCAACTGGACTTTCAGGACGGCATGACCTGGAACCAGTTGGTGCACCGTAAGCCCGGTGCGGTTGACTGGCCCAATCCCAATCTCGACGTCGCCTATTCGGAAGCCTGGATCGCCGTCGATGAACGCAGTTGTACCCAGGTAAGCGTGCCGAAGGTCACCAATCGCTATTACACGGTGCAATTTCTCAATGGCTGGGGGGAAACCCTGGCCAACATCAATGAACGTGCGTTCGCCGACCATCCGTATGGTGAGTTCGCGGTGTGCCTCAAAGGTGCAAAAGTGGATCTGCCGGCCAATACCCGGCGAATCGACCTGCCCGTACGCACGGCCCGGGTGCTGTCGCGGGTCGAGTTGGGGGCCGATCGGCAGGTGGCCGAGCAACTGCAGCATCAGTTCACAATGCGCGCGACGGGCTCGCCAGAGCTGCCGTCGACACCACACGGGCCGGTATTCGAGCTGTACAGGTTGCCGACGGTGGAGGCCTTCGATGCCGCTGCGGCGGCGCTGGAGGAGCCCGATCTCAATCCAGGCATGCAGACGCTGCAAGCGCAAGTGCGCGCCATTGCCGAACAGATCAAGCAACCTGGCGAACGTGCGCGCATCGACCAGCAAATCAAGACCCATACCTTTGCGGCCCTTGCCAGCGCAGCGGCGACCATCGGTCCGGGTACCGTGCGCAACGGTTGGGTGCGCCCGGCGGTTTCCGGGGCTTATGGCGAGGATTACCTGACCCGGACGCTGATCGATCTGGGCGGCATCTGGGCCAACACCAGCGCGGAGGTCAACTATTACCGTGGCGCGCGGGATGCTGACGGTCAAGTCCTTGATGGCGGGAAAAGCTACTCGCTGACATTCCCGCGTGAACAATTGCCTTCCGGGTTTGCACGGTACTTCTGGTCCGTCACGGCCACCAACAGCAAAACCTTCCGGGTGCTGCCCAACACGCTTGAGCGGTTTTTGCTGAACAACCAATCGGACCTTCACTACAACGCCGATGGCTCCCTCACGCTGTATTTCGGACCGCAATTGCCCCAGGGCGCGGCCGAAAACAATTGGCTGCCGACGGTGGCAGGCGAGCCGTTCCGGCTGATGCTGCGCTACTACGGCGGCAAGGGCCCGGTGGCCAGCGGCGAATATTTCCCCCCGGCGCTGGTGCGGCTATGAGGCGCTGACCTGCAGGAGGGGGCTTGCCCTCGATGGTCGTTAACGATAACGCGGGCTACCTGGATGCCCGCGTTGCCCCGGCGTTTTTCGCGAGCAGGCTCGCTCCCACAGGTTCAGCGCGGTCCTTGTGGGAGCGAGCCTGCTCGCGAAGGACGGCAATGATCACACGGGCTGTCTGGACGAACGCGTTTTCGCGAGCAGGCTCATTCCCACAACGTCCGGGCCCGCCAACCCAGGCCAGCCTGACGAAAAAAAGCCCTGATGTCCCCAGCCTGACCAAGGGCGGTAGGGGACATCAGGGCGAAAACGAAGGGGTAAACGTTCAGAACAAACAGAGACTCAGGACACGCAACGCGCCTTGTCTTTCCAGTATTTTTCACGCACCTGACGGCGCAGCACCTTGCCCACCACACTGAGCGGCAGGGCCTCGACGAACTGGATGGACTTGGGCGCCTTGAAGCGGCCCAGGCGACCCTTGACGTGTTCGATCAGCGCGTCGACCGACACGACCTGGCCATTCTTGAGGATCACTTCGGCGTGCACCGCCTCACCCCATTCCTCATGGGGAATGCCCACGACGGCCGAGTTCAGCACCGCAGGGTGAGCATTGAGCGCTGCTTCCACCTCGATGGCATACACGTTGAAACCACCGGTGATGATCATGTCCTTCTTGCGGTCGACCAGGTACAGGAAGCCCTCCTGATCGATGTAGCCCAGGTCGCCGGATTTCCAGTAACCATTGTGGAACTCCTGCGCGGTGCCTTGCGGGTTGTTGAAGTAACCCGAAATGGTGCCCCGGGACCGCACCCACAGCTCACCCGTGGTGCCCAGCGGCACTTCCCGGCCATGGTCATCGACGATCAGGATCTCGGCGCCGACGGCAATGCGCCCGGCCGAGGACAGCTGCTTCTCGTTCTGGGTCAAGTGATCGGCCTTGCCCAGTAACGCCACGGCGTGCAGACACTCAGTGGCGCCATAAATCTGCATAAAGATATTGCCGAAGCGCTCCTGGGCCTGGCGCAGTTTCGCCGGGCTCATTGGTGCGGCCCCGTAGGCCATGGTCTGCAGTGAGGACAGGTCAAACTCGCGCGCCTCGGGCAATTCCAGCAGCCGATAGATCATGGTTGGCACGAGCAGGGTCATGGTGACCTTTTCCGCTTCGATATTGCGGCACAGGCGAGCCAGGTCCGGGATGTTCTGGGTCAGGGTGCAGCCGCCGCGAAACAGCGTCGGCAGCAGGCCCAGCCCGGAGCCGTGGCTGATCGGCGCCATATGCAGGAAGCGGGTATCCGGCTGATAGGGCTGCTCGGCTTCCAGATACATCGAATCGCGCAGCGCCATCCAGTTTTCGATGGTGTAGGCAACACACTTGCTCTGGCCGGTGGTGCCCCCGGTGAAGCGATAGACCAGGGTGTCCTTTTGTGTGTCGTTGTCGACGCCCGGATTGTGATCCGGCACGCCTTCGAGCAGGTCCCAGAAGTACAGCAACCCGTCACGCGGGTGTTCGGGAGGGTCCATGCAGACGACGGTAATGCCTTGATCGTGAAGCGCATCAAAGTAACGATCGATCAACGCGTTTTCGATGAACACCACTTTGGGGCGCAGGAATTCTATTTGCCAGAGGTGCTCCTCGAACGCGTCGCGATAGTTCGCGTAGGCCGCGGCGGCGTCGCCCTTGAGCGCCGTCCAGGCATGGAACAGCGAGATGTTGTCGTTTTCCAGGATGCAGAGGTAGACATCCCCGCGGCACAGCCCAAGTCGCCCACGCAACATGTTGACGATGCGATTGGTCAGCGAATGGAATTCACGGAAGTTGTATCGGCGATTGCGCTCGATGTTGACCAGGGCTTCCCGATCGCCGAACCGCACGGCCAGGTTACCGACCGTGTGTGCGAAGTTCATTATTGTCATTATTCATTCTCCGTCCGGGCGTGTGGCTGCACGCCCGTTGCGATCATCGTCGCGAGTTTAACCCGGGGCATGGCCCCGGGAATACTCAGGCCTGTTGAGCCTTGATAGCTGCCATGGCCGTGTCAATGAACACCTTGACCTGCTGGTTGGCGTCGAAGCGTTCGACGGCAGTGCTCCAGTCGGTGATGCGCGCGATGTTCGCCTCGATGGCTTCGGGTGTCAGGTCTTCGTTGCCGATGAACACCGGAGTGGTCTCTTCCATGCGTACAGCCGAGAACACACCGGCGCCGGCACCCAGGATCAGCTTGGTCGGTGCGTTTTCGCTGACCAGGAACAGCGCGCCCGGGGTTACCTGCTCAGGTCGGCTGGCCGCCAGCAGTTCGGCCGGCATTACGTCTTCGGTCATGCGCGTGGCCGCCATCGGCGCCAGGGTGTTGACCAGGATGTTGTTCTTGCGACCTTCGATGGCGAGCATGTTCATCAGGCCCACTACAGCCATCTTCGCCGCGCCGTAGTTGGCCTGGCCGAAGTTGCCGAACAGGCCGGCGGCAGAAGTGGTCATCAGCACGCGACCGTAGTTTTGCTCGCGCATCAGGTCCCACACTGCCTTGGTGCAATTGATCGAGCCCATCAGGTGAACATTGATCACCGCATGGATATCGGCCATTTCCATCTTGGCGAACGACTTGTCGCGCAGGATACCGGCGTTGTTGATCAGGATGTCGACGCGACCGAAGGCTTCGACCGTTTGCTTGACCATGGCCTGGACTTGTTCGTAGTCGGCCACGTTAGCGCCGTTGGCAATGGCGACGCCACCGGCCTGGCGGATTTCCTCGACCACGGCCAGGGCCGCATCGGACGAACTGCCGGAACCGTCACGGCTACCGCCGAAATCATTGATCACAACCTTCGCGCCGCGCGCAGCCAGGTTCAACGCATGAACGCGCCCAAGGCCATTGCCGGCGCCGGTGACGATAGCGACGCGATCATCAAAACGAATGGTCATCATGTTTTCCTCTGGTGAAATAATAGTAGGTGGAGTGCGGCGCAGGAAATGCGTGGTTTCCTCGAAGACGCCGACCTCCATAAACGATCAGGCGCGGCCGAAGATGCCGACGTGCTCGGTGGACTCTTCGACGCGCCACAGGCCGCCGCCGTTGCCTTGCAAGGCGATGCGCGCGCCTTCGACCTGACGCGGACCGCAGTTGCCGCGCAGTTGCTCGACCAGTTCAAAGATCTGGCCGATGCCGGTGGCACCAATCGGATGCCCCTTGGATTCCAGGCCGCCAGACGGGTTGACCGGCAACCGGCCGCCCAGGGCGCTGTCGCCATTTTCCGCCATCACACCGCTCATGCCCGGCTCGCACAGGCCCAGGGCCTCGATCGCCAGCAGTTCGCCGACGGCGGTGGCGTCATGCACTTCAGCCACATCGACATCTTGCGGGCTGATGCCGGCCTGCTCGAAGGCCGCCTTGCCGGCCAGGTGGGTGCATCCCTTGTCGAAGTCGTCGGCGGCACGGGCCGAGGCCGAGCGCACGACGCTGGCCAGGACCTTGATTGCACGGTTCTTGTTGAAACCGTATTTCTTCATGGCCGATTCAGTGCACAGGATCGCGGCAGCCGCGCCGTCGGAAATCGGCGAGCACATCGGCAGGGTGATCGGGTAGGTGATCGGCGGGGCGGCGAGGATTTCCTCGATGCTCATGGCATTACGGTACTGGGAGCGCTCGTTGTGCACTGAGTGGCCGTGGTTCTTCGAGGATACGGCGGCCAGTTGACGCTGGGTAATGCCGTAGCGCTCCATCAGGCCGCCACGGCCCAGGGCGGCATAGACGTCCATGAACGGGCTGTAGGGTTTTTCGGATTGCGAACCGGCAGGCGGCACGATGCCCTTGCCCATGCTCGCCAGGTAATTCTTGTTTTCCTCGAAGGTTTCGATGTCCCAGGCAGACTCGAAGGCCGAGAACATCTTCGATTTGTCGCTGTAGAACATCTTTTCGGCGCCGACTGCCAATGCCACTTCGGCAGCACCTGCCTGCAACTGGGTCACGGCCAGGTTAAAGGCATGGCTCGACGAGGCGCAGGCCCCTTCGATGTTGAAGATCGGGATGCCGTCCAGGCCCAGCGGCAGCAGCGCCACTTGTCCACGGATCATGTGCTGGCCATCGAAGTGGCCCTGGGTGCAGTTGCCGAAGAATCCGACCTGAATCCACTTGCGGTCGCAGTCGGCGTCTTTGAGGGCGTCTTCCACTGCCCAGGCGGTCAGTTGCTTGATGGTCTTGTCGGTGTGACGGCCGAAGGCGGTCATGCCGACGCCGACGATGTATACGTTTTCCATTCGTTACCTCGAATAGTCAGAAAAGGCAGGCGCAGGCCTCTGTAGGCGCGAGCATGCTCGCGATGCAGGTCAACGATCACGCGGGCTGTCTGTTTGCCCGCAGTGGCATGACGTTTTTCGCCAGCATGCTCGCTCCTACAGGGGAGGCGTAATCAGTAACCCTTGAAATCAGGTTTGCGTTTCTCGGCAAAGGCGCGCACGCCTTCGGCCATGTCGTAGGAGCGCTGGTGGTCGCGCAGCTCCAGCAGCTCCTGGCGCAATGCATCGGCACGGGATTTGTCGCCGGCTTCGTCGGCGACTTTCTTCATCTTGCGCAGCACCAGCGGGCTTTTCCCGGCGAGCTTGTCGCCCAGGGCCTGGACGCGTTCGACCAGTTCGCCGTCGGCCACCACTTCGCTGACCAGGCCATAGTTCTTCATGTCCTGGGCGGGCAGGGCGTCACCGGTGAACAACATGTACTTGGCAACGTTCTCGGGGATCTTGCGTGGCAATACCGCGGCACCGCCGCCGCCCGGGAACACACCGAAGTTTGAATGGGCATCACCAAAACGCGCGCTTTGCGCGGCGATTACCAGGTCGCAGCACAATACGGTTTCCAGGCCACCGGCCAGGGCGAGCCCGTTGACCGCGGCAATCACCGGTTTGGGGAATGCGCGCAGCGCGTCGAAGAAGGTGACGATGGTGTCCAGCAGGTCTTTTTCGCCGGGCTGCGGGGTTCCGCCAGCCTTGAGGTCGGCGCCGGCACAAAACGCCGCACCGGTGGCGGTCAGGGCGATCACCCGCACCTGATCGTCGTGTTCCCAGGCGTTCAGGCGGGCGGTCATGGCCTCCAGCATTTCACGGTTGAGGGCATTCATGGCTTTCGGACGGGTCAGGGTAATCCAGCCCACCTGGCCCTTGATGTCAAAAGAAACGGACTCGCTCATCTCCAATCCTCGATCTCATGCAATTGACGTTTCTGTCTGGATCGAAAATTACGCGACTCCCGAGAGCGCTATCCCCCCCCCTTGCGGACGGGGCGAGCGCCGCTTCGTCTGTTGCAGGATAGGCGTCACATCCAGGCAACATGCCAAGGGCGGAGAAGTCAATAATGCAGACAAATGTCATCAACGCCGGCGATCTACTGGTCGCCACCAAGTTCGCGCCACCGCGCCTGAGCGCCCGGCACATACCCCGGGCACACCTGCTGAACCGCTTGCGCGAATCGCAACACTGCAGTGCAACCCTGATTACCGGCGGCGCCGGTTTCGGTAAAACCATTTTGCTCGCCCAATGGCGCCTGGAACTGATGAAGGCCGGGCTGGACGTGGCCTGGGTATCGTTCAGCCTCGATGACCGCCAGTTCGCCAGCTTCCTGTCCTATCTGCTGGCCGCCTTGCAACGCCTGGGCATTGCAATGGATCAGGACTGGCTCAACAGCGACGGCAGCGAACAGTCGATCAACGCCTTGATCGCCCTGATCACCCATGCCGTACAAGACCTCGAAAGAGAGTTGCACCTGCTGCTCGACGATTTTCAACACGTCGAATCACCGAGCGCGCACCGCTTGATGCAGAAATTGCTCGATCATTGCCCAGGTAACCTGCACATCACCATTGCCTCGAGGACCACGCCGCCGCTGAGCCTGGGCCGCTTGCGCATGCAAGGTCATGTCGCCGAGATCGACACCGTCGAATTGCCGTTCGATGTCGATGAAACCCAGGCATTCTTCAAGCAAAACCTCAGCGTTTTGCCACTCACCGCCGACGAGGAACGCCTGATCCATGACCTGACCAGCGGCTGGCCGGCCAGCCTGCAACCCATCGCCACCATGCTGCGGGTGCGGCCAACGCGGCGTTCGCAACTGCGTTCGATTTTGCGTAACTCGGCGGATCTGCAGGCTTACCTGACCGAGGACGTGGTGGCCTGCCTGCCGCCGCAGCTGCTGGAATTCATGGAAAAGGTCTCGATCCTGCGGCGCTTCAACGCCGAGGTCGGCGAATTTGTCAGCGGCTCTCCCCATGCGCAGGACATGATCAAGCGCGCCGAGGATGAGAATCTGCTGATCCAGCGCATCGAATCAGACGACAGCACGCCCTGGTATCGCTTCCATCCTTTGTTCGGCGAGTTTCTCAACCAGCGCCTGGCGGCCCGTGGCGAGGTGGTGGTGCAGGCGCTTCATCGGCACGCCAGCCAGTGGTTTGCCGAGCATGATTATCTGGTTGAGGCGGTGCGCCATGCCAATCTGGGCGGCGATCGCGATTACGCGGTCAAGGCCATGGAGCAAGCAGCGTCCAGTATCTGGAGCATGGCCTACACCAGCCCGATGCTGCATTTGCTCGAACGCCTGCCCCAGGACACGCTGTTCGCTCATCCGCAACTGTTCATCATGGGCTGCCTGACCTATGCCTTCACCGCCCGGCCGGAAAAAGCCGAGCGCTGGGTGGAGCAGATCCGCCGCAGCGAAGCCTCACGCAACCCCGCGATCTCCTCCAAACTGGTGCTGGCCGACGCCGCGATTGCCCTGACACTGGATCAGCCGCTACGGGTCATCGGCCTGCTGGAACCGACCTTGCAGACGCCATTGGAAAACCGCTCGTTGCGCTACATCAGTCTCTCGGGACTGGCCACTGCCTATTTGTCGGTGGGGCGTGTAGATGACGCGCGCAAGCTCCATGAGCAGCACCCGATAGACCTGCAGTATCGCGACAACGACATGGCCATGGTCTTCGAATCCACCCGGGCGCTGACCAGCTTGCGCGAAGGCAATGCACGTCAGGCGCAAAGCATCGGGGCCAGCGTGACCGAGCGTGCCGAGCAAGCCTATGGACGCGATTCGGTTTCCGCCAATCTGTGCGCCGCCACACTCTGCGACGCTTATTACGAACTGGACCAGCTGGACGAGGCGTTGCGGGTCCTGGCCAACCGCAGCGGGATCCTGCGCTCATCCATGCCCGAAGTGATGGGCCGGGCCTCACTGTGTCGTGCGCGCATCACCTTGCAGCGCGAATCGGCCCAGGCGGCCTTGAGTTTCCTCGAAACCCAGGGCGCGCACTTTCACGTGCTGGGCCTGGACCGGTTGCTGGCAATGATGCTGGCCGAGCAAGTCCGGGTGTTGATTGAGCAGGGTGAAAGTCGTCGCGCCGGCGAACTGGTGACGCGACTCGCTGCGCTGGAGGCGGCCCAGCGGCCATATGCCGAAACCCGCGGGGAAATCAGTTGCCAGGTGGCGATGTCCAGGGTGCGACTGGCACTGGCCGGGCGTGACCCTGGGCTTGCGCTGGAACAGTTGCAGGCCGTCAGCGTGTATGCCGAGCAGTCGGCGCGGGGACGCACGCGGGTTCGCCTGCTTCTGCTCAGTGCCCTGGCGCACGACATGCTCGACCAGCCAGAACAGGCGTTGACGTACTTGCAACAGGCCATGCAAGCGAGTGCCCGGATGGGGTTGGTGCGCACACTGCTCGATGAAGGCCCGGCGGTGCTCGCATTGCTGAATCAATGGCAAGGCGAAATGGCGCGGGACATTTCTGTCGCCGAGTATCTAAACGCGCTGCTCAACCGCCAAACCTTGCACGAGGAACCCGCGCAAATAGCCGTTGCCCCCAGGAAGATGAACGACGGGCCACGAGCCACCCTGACCCCGCGTGAGCTGGAAATCCTCGGTTTGGTCGCCCAGGCGATGTCAAACAAGCGCATCGCCCTGACGCTCAACATCACCTTCGGCACCGTGAAGTGGAACGTGAAAAACATCCTCGCCAAGCTCGGTGTGTCGAGCCGCTACGCGGCGATCTCCCTGGCTCGCCAGCAAGGCCTGCTCAAGTAACCGGATGCGGGCGGCAGCCCGCGCACCCTCCCGAGACGGGAGGCGCAAGCGATGTCGGCCACCGCGCATGCTCAGGTCAGCATCGATTACCCGACCCGGTACAAGAGGAAGACCATGAGTGATACATCCGCAGCATTCCTGAGCGAGCAGGAAATCATGATTCGCGACGCTGCCCGCAAGGTGGCGCAAGAAGTAGTGGGCGCCACCGCCGCCGAACGCGACCGCACGGGCGCCTGGCCCCATGCGGAGCTAAAGGCCGTGGCCGACCTGGGCTTCCTGGGCATGCAGATTCCCGAGGAGGCGGGCGGAGCCGGCATGTCCTTTCCGGAATACTGCCTGTGCATCGAGGAGTTTGCCGCCGCCGATGCCGGTTTTGCGACCATTTTGCATGTTCATAATGGTATGACCGACATGCTGCATCGCTTCGGCACCGAGTTGCAGAAGCAGAAGTACCTTGCCGGGATGATTAGCGGCGAGCTGATTGCCGCCGGCCTGCTGACCGAACCCCAGGCCGGTTCCGACACCGCCGCGTTTCGCACCACGGCGCGCCGCGATGGCGACCATTACGTGCTCAACGGCAGCAAGCAGTTCATCTCCAATGGCAGCGAAGCAGGCATCGCCTTTGCTATCGCCGCCACCACCGAAACCGCCGAAGGCCGCAAGGGCCCGAGCATGTTCATCATCGACCCGCGTGAGCCCGGTTACATCGTCACGCGCGTGGAAAGCAAGATGGGCCAGCGCTCGGCGCATGTAGCGGCCATTCAACTGGATAACTGCCGCGTGCCGGCCCATAACCTGCTGGCGGAGGAGGGCACCGCTTACAAACGCTTGATGGCGACCCTGTCCGAAGGCCGTATCGGCATCGCCGCCGTGGCCGTGGGCGCCGCCCGCGCCGCGCTGGAAGCGGCGGTGAAGTATGCCAACGAGCGTGAAGCCTACGGTGCGCCGATCATCAAGTTGCAAGGCGTGGCGTTCGACCTGGCGGACATGGCCACCCAGTTCGAAGTCGCCCAGCACTACATGTTGCACGCCTCGCGCCTGCACTACGCCGGCGTGCCCTGCGCCAAGGAAGCGTCCATCGCCAAGCTGTTCGCCAGCGAAATGGCCGAGAAAGTCTGCTCCGAAGCGCTGCAAATTCATGGCGGCTACGGCTACCTCAGCGATTTTCCGGTGGAGCGCTATTGCCGTGACGTGCGGGTGACCAAGATCTACGAGGGCACCAGCCACATCCAGAAGGTGATCATCGCCCGCAATTTGTAACGGGCGGCGTTCGTGTTCCTGACCATCGCACCCTGGGCACGGCCGGCATGCACCGGCCGGTGTCGCATCAGGAGGAGTTGAATGTGACTGACAGTGCAGTGCTGTACGAAAAAATCGGCAAGACAGCGTTGATCACCCTGAATCGTCCGCACAAACGCAACGCGTTCGAAGCGGCCATCAATGAAGCCTTGCCCGTGGCGCTGATGACGGCGCGGGACGATCGTTCGATTCGCTCCATCGTCCTGACTGGCGCTGGCGGGGCCTTTTGCTCGGGCTTTGACCTGGGTAGCCTGGAGGAGGGGGACGACCCCGCGTTTGCCGGACGCCAACTGGTGCTGGGTTTTCATGAATGGTTCGCCAGGCTGGTCGACTTGGGCAAACCAGTGATCGCGGCAGTCGATGGCGCGGCCGTGGGGGCGGGGTTCTCGCTGGCGCTGGCCGCGGACTTCATGTTCGTTACGCCGCGAGCCCGTCTGTTGCCGACCTTCCTGAGCCTGGGGCTGGTGCCAGACCTGTCGATGCTGTACGTGCTGCCCAGGGTGGTGGGGCTGGCCAAGGCCAAGGAACTGATATTTTGCGCCCGGCCGCTCGATGCACAACAGGCACTGGCGCTGGGTTTGGCCCAGGCGGTCATTGACCAGGAGCAGTTGCTGGACGGCGCCTTGCAGTTCGCTCGCCAGTTCGATGACGCACCGCCCGATGCGTTAGGATTGGCCAAGACCCTGCTCAACCGCTCGTTCGAGACCGACCGCCACGCGATGACCCAGTTCGAAGCCAGCGCCCAGTCATTGTGCGGGGCCAGTCGATACCATGCCGAAGCCGTGAACCGCTTCCTTGGCAAGCAAGGGTTGCCTTATCCCGGTGCGGTGCTGCCACAGCCATGAAGCCCCAAAGAGGGAGGGGCAACCGGCCATGGGGCCTGCCTATCCTTGAGACTCAAGACCTGCCGAGCGCCATTGCCCGGCGCAGAACGCCCAGGGCGCCGGCAGGGTTTTCAATACTGAGGAGTAAGACATGATGCAGAAAGTCGTCGTCGCGGGTGTAGGTATGATCCCCTTCGTCAAGCCTGGCCAGAGCGAGACCTATGCGGTCATGGGCGAGCAGGCCGTGCGGTTGGCACTGGCGGATGCCGGCGTAGGTTACGAGTCGGTCCAGCAGGCATATGCCAGCTACGTCTTCGGTGATTCCACCAGCGGCCAGCGTGTGCTGTACAACGTCGGCATGACCGGTATCCCGGTGATCAACGTCAACAACAATTGTGCCAGCGGCTCAACGGCGCTGTTCCTGGCCAACCAAGCGATCGCCAGCGGCATGGTGGATATCGTCCTGGCCTTCGGTTTCGAACAGATGGTGCCCGGCGCCATTCCCAGCTCCTTCCCGGACCGTCCGAGCCCGTTGGAGCCGTTCCTCGATCAGTGCGATGAAGCGATTCCCGGTGCGGCGCAGATTCCGGCAGCACTGCGTATCTTCGGCAGCGCGGGCGTGGAGCACATGAATCGTTTTGGCACGCCGCTGGAAACCTTCGCCAAAATTCGCGCCAAGGCCAGCCGTCACGCGGCGAACAATCCCAAAGCCGTATTCCGTAAAGTGGTGACTACCGAAGAGGTCATGGCCGATCAAGTGGTGTGGCCGGGCGTCATGACGCGCCTGATGGCCTGCCCGCCGACCTGCGGCGCCGCCGCGGTGGTGTTGTGCAGCGAATCCTATGCGAAAAAGCACGGCCTGGATCGCAGCGTATCGATTGCCGGTCAAGCCCTCACCACCGATGGCGCGGAGACCTTCAAGTCGGGCGACATGCGTGATGTTGCCGGTTATTCGATGTCCCGCGCGGCGGCGCGCAAGGCTTACGAAATGGCTGGCATCGGTGTCGAGGACGTGCACGTCGTCGAGCTCCACGACTGTTTCGCCCAGAATGAGTTGCTGACTTACGAATCGTTGGGCCTGTGCCCGGAAGGTGGGGCGCAGAAATTTGTCGACGATGGCGACAACACCTACGGCGGACGCTACGTGGTCAACCCGTCTGGCGGCCTGCTTTCCAAGGGCCATCCGATTGGCGCGACGGGCCTGGCGCAATGCACCGAGCTGGTTCAGCAACTGCGTGGTCGCGCGGAGCAGCGCCAGGTCGAGGGCGCACGCATTGCCTTGCAACACAACGTTGGCATCGGTGGCGCCTGCGTCGTCACCCTGTACCGCAAAGACTGACAGGGGAACCGCGATGGATTTTCAACCTGATGCCAGCCTCGAAGCATTCCGCGAGCAAGTGCGCGGCTTCCTTCGCGACCAGGTCCCGGCGGACCTGAAAAGGCAACAGCGCTGCACGCGCTCGCCGCGAGAGCAGATCACGCGCTGGCAAAAGCTCCTCACCGAACGCGGCTGGGGTGCGCCTTACTGGCCCAAGGAGCACGGTGGCACAGGTTGGTCGGTGCCGCAGATCCTGGTGTTCGATGACGAGTGCAGCGCTGCGGGTACGCCCACCCTGGATGGCTTCGTGCACAAGATGCTTGGCCCGGTGCTCAATAGCTTCGCCACGCCTGAGCAAAAGGCCGAACACCTGCCTGCGGTGTTCAATGGCGAGCGCCTGTGGTGCCAGGGCTTTTCGGAGCCGGGCGCAGGTTCCGACCTGGCATCGCTGCGCACCCGTGCCGAGCGCGATGGCGACCATTATGTGGTCAATGGCCAGAAAATCTGGACCAGTTATGCCCATGACGCGGACTGGATCTTCCTGCTGGTGCGCACTAACACGGATGTGAAGAAGCAGGCCGGGATCAGCTTTTTGCTGGTGGACATGCGCACGCCCGGCATCACCGTGCGCCCGATCCGCAGCATCGATGATGCGCATCACCTGAATGAAACCTTTTTTGACAATGTACGGGTGCCCGTGGCCAACCTGATCGGTGGCGAAGGGCAAGGTTGGAGCATCACCAAGTTTTTGCTCAACAACGAACATGCCACGGTTGCCGACCTGCCCGAGCTCAAGCGCTACATGCGCGAGCTGCGGCTGATCGGCTGCACGCTGCAAGTGGATGACCAGCCACTTTTCGAGCAGCCCGGGTTTGCCCTGAAACTGGCGCGCCTGGACGCCGAACTGCAGGCCATCGAAATGCTGGTGCAACGGGTGGCGCGCCTGGAACAACAGCACAATCCGGCGTCGCACACCTTGGGCTCGATCCTCAAGATCCGCGCCACCGAACTGCAGCAGCGCATGACCGAAGCGCAAATCGAGGCGCTGGGTGACTACGGTGCGATTGCCTATCCGCATCCCCACGAGGCGGACCCGCAACAGCCGTTCCCGCAACAGGCACTGGCACGTGGCATCAGCCATGACATGTTCCTGCGCCGTGCCTCGACCATTTACGGCGGCACCAGTGAAGTGCAGCGGGGCATTATCGCCAAGATGCTGTTCCAACTCTGATATCAGGAAACCGCTATGGATTTCGAATTCACTTCGGAACAACGACTGTTGCAGGACAGCCTGCGACGCTATGTAGACAAGGCTTACAGTTTCGAGGCACGCACCGCCTTGCTCAAGGCGGGCAAGGACGGGAGTGCGGACAACTGGGGCCTGTTCGCCGCCAACGGCTGGTTGATGGCCGCGTTGCCGGAAGAATACGGCGGCCTTGGCGGCACGCTGGTGGACACGGTGATCATTGCCCAGGAACTGGGGCGTGGATTGGTACTGGAACCCTTCATGGCTTGTGCTGTGCTGGCGGCCCAGACGCTGTTGGCAACAGGCAGCGAGGCGCAAAAAGCGCGACTTGTGCCGCAACTCGCCGACGGGACCTACCGCATTGCGCTGGCCTACGGCGAGGCGGGCTCACGGGGTATGCCATTGCCGGTGACCCTTCAGGCGCAACGGGTGAATGACGGATTTCGCCTGTCCGGGCGCAAGAGCCTGGTACTCGGTGCCGTGGGAGCCAAGGCGTTTATCGTCTCGGCGCAAATCCCCCAGGCACCGGGCATCAGCCTGCTGTTGGTCGATGCCGATCGTCCGGGCCTGACCTGCCAGACGCTGCCTTTGCACGACGGCACCTGGGCGCAGGCGTTGCACTTCGACGGTGTCGAGGTTGGCGCCGATGCCTTGTTAGGCGAGGCGGGGCAGGGTTTGTCGGGGTTACGCCAAGGCCTGGCCAACGGCATCGTCGCTCTGTGCGCAGAGCTGGTCGGCGGGATGGAAAAAACCATTGAAGTCACAGCCGATTACCTCAAGGTGCGCCAGCAATTCGGTGTGCCCATCGGTTCATTCCAGGCATTGCAGCACCGGATGGCGGATATGGCGGCGGAGCTGGAAATGGCACGTTCAAGCCTGCACGCGGCCCTGGATGCAATGGCCAATGATGACGCGGTCACTCGTGACAGGACGGTGTCGGCCAGCAAGATGCTCATTTGTCGCGCGGCCAAGTCGGTTTGCGGCCAGGGCATCCAGCTGCACGGCGGCATCGGCATGACCGAGGAGTACCTGGTCGGCCATTACTACAAACGGGCCGTCGTCGCCGATTTGCTCCTGGGCAGCAGCGACAGCCACGAAGCCGCTTGCGCGGCCGCACTGCAGGCGCAACTGCGCGCCTGATCCGCCATTGAACAGATTATCGAGAGCACAACAACAATGAAAAGCTACGAAACCCTGGCCGAACTGCAAGGCCTCGTCGGCGAAGTCGTGGGCACCAGTGACTGGGTGGCCATCGACCAACAGCGAATCAATACCTTTGCGCAAGCCACCGGCGATCATCAGTGGATTCATACCGATCCCGAACGCGCCGCCCAAGGGCCATTCGGCAAGACGATCGCCCATGGCTTCCTGACCCTGAGCCTGCTGCCCACCTTCATGACCAACGCGTTCGAACTGCGCAACGTGAAGATGGGTGTGAACTACGGCATGAACAAAGTTCGCTTCGTCCAGCCGGTGCCAGTGGACAGTCGGTTACGCGGGCACTTCAAGGTGCTGTCCTTCGAGCCGCTGGAAGGTAACGGTGCCCAGGTGACCTACGAGATGATCGTGGAGATCGAGGGCGCCGCCAAACCCGCGTGTGTGGCCGAGACCATCCTTCGGGTATTCGCCTGAGCCATAAATCCTGCAACGCCGTTTTGACAAAACGCCACGCGCATTCCCCTGCCGCGTGGCGTTTGCGTTTTTCAGCCTGAAAAAAGTCTGCCCCTCCCTTTGTGCGCCAATAAGGGGGGGGCGAAGACAGGGGGCGGTTGGTTAAAAAAACACTGCCGGGACGGGACGTTATTCCGCAGTTCCTTGAAGGGCAGGGCGTGCTTGGAAAGACGCTCAAACCATCATCCTAGAGGTTGGAGACATGATTAAACTCACAAGAACCCTGATTGCGCTTGGCCTGTTGGCTGCGCATGCAGGCGTGCTCCATGCAGCAGTATCAGAGCAAGAAGCCAAGCAATTGGGCACCAGCTTGACCCCCGTGGGTGCCGAGATGGCCGGTAATGCCGATGGCACCATCCCGGCCTATAACGGCGGGCTGAAAACCGCGCCCGCGGGCTTCGACAAAGCCACGGGCATTCGTCCCGACCCCTTTGCCAATGAAAAGCCGCAGTTCTCGATCACAGCCAGCAACGTGGACACCTATGCCGATAAGCTCACGGAAGGTACCAAGGCACTGATCAAGAAACTGCCGGGTTTTCGCGTCGACGTTTATCCGACGCATCGCACCGTAGGCTACCCGCAGTTCGTGCTGGACAACACGTTGAAGAACGCCACCAGCGCCGCGCTCACCAATAATAACGAAACGCTGCAAGGCGCCCATGCCGGTGTACCGTTCCCGATTCCCAAGACCGGCATCGAAGTGATGTTCAACCACCTCGCGCGCTACCAGGGCCTGGCCTGGATCGCGCCCAAGTACGGCGCCTACAACGTCGATGCGGCGGGCAAACTGGTCACGTCTACGTTGGGCCGCTGGACCTACGAGATGCCTTACTACGATACGTCGAAAAGTGGCGACGACATTCTGCTTACCCGCGCCCGTGCCAACTACAGTGGCCCTGCACGCCGCGCGGGTGAGGCAGTGATGACGTTCGACTACACCGCGACCGAGCGGGGGCGCAAGGCCTACCAGTATCTGCCTGGACAACGCCGTGTGCGCCTGGCCCCCGACCTGGCCTACGACACGCCGAACGCCAGTACCTCAGGGATGTCCACCATTGACGACATCAACCTGTTCAACGGCCGGATGGACCGCTTCGACTGGAAGCTGACAGGCAAGAAGGAGATGTACGTTCCGTACAACGCCTATCGCTTCGCCTACGCCGAGAATCCTGAGCAGGTGTTTGGCTCCAAATTCATCAATCCAGACCTGGTGCGCTGGGAGCGGCACCGCGTCTGGGTGGTAGAGGCGACCCTCAAGCCTGGCATGCGCCACATTTACTCCAAGCGCACCTTCTACATCGACGAAGACAGCTGGACCGCCGTGGCGGTCGACCAATACGACGGTCGCGGTCAACTGTGGCGGCCTGGCTTCAACTACCTCCATCAGATGTATGACGCCGTTGCCGTCAACAGCACCGCCGGACACTACGACCTGATTGCGGGTACCTATTACATCAACGTCTGGCCGGGGAAGGCGGGCGTACAGGTCATGGACAAGCTCAGCCCGGACAATGGCTGGAGCTCCGATAGCCTGGCGGGGGCCGGGGTTCGCTGATCACTGCTGAACTGTCCATTGTGGTGGAACGGGACCGACTTGCGCGGTTCCGTTTTTTTTCGCTTGTAGAAACAGGAGTGCCTATCCGTTATTCAGGTGACGGCCGCCTGTGGTTTCGCTCTAACAGCGGGTTACTTGGAAAAGCCCGCAGGAGCGATAGGTCATCCTTGGCAAAAGCCATAGCAATAGCGAGCCCTGCTGATCGTTCCCATGCCCGGCAAGGAATGCATCCTGCGACGCTCCGCGTCACCATTGCGCATGGCTCAGGTCAGGCGTCGTCAGTGGAACGCGGAGCGTCCCTGGCGGCATTCTTTTGCTGCGCGTGGGAACGATCAGATCAAGAAACCCGCCGAGACTGATCCACCCAGTACCCCTCACGAACCTGTCGCCGCAGCACCTTGCCAACCGCGCTCAAGGGCAGGGCCTCCACCAGTTTCACCGACTTGGGTGCCTTGAAGCGGCCAAGGCGCTCCTTGACCAGGGCAATCAGTTCTTCTTCAGCGACGATCATTCCCGGTTTAAGCACGACTTCGGCATGTACCGCCTCACCCCACTTGTCATGGGGAATGCCGACCACGGCCGACATCGACACCGCGGGGTGACTATTGAGCGTCGCTTCGACCTCCACGGCATAAACATTGAACCCTCCAGTAATGATCACGTCTTTCTTGCGATCGACGATGAACACATACCCGGCCTCGTCCACGTAGCCCAGGTCACCAGACTTCCAGAAACCGTCGCTGAACTCGGCGGCGGTGCCCTGGGGATTGTTGTGATAACCGCTGATGGTTCCGCGCCCACGTAGCCAGATTTCACCGGTGACGCCATTGGCAACGCGATTGCCCGCCTCATCGACGATCTTCAATTCGATGCCTGTGGCAGGCCGTCCAGCAGAGGCCAGGCGTCCCGTTTCGACCGCACTGAGGTGGTCGGCCTTGGTCAGGGTGCACACCGCCTGGGCGCATTCGGTGGCGCCGTACAGCTGGAAAAAGATGTTGCCGAAACGCTCCCGCGATTGCTTGAGCTTGCTAGGGCTCATAGGCGCCGCGCCGTAATAGAGGGTCTGCAAGCTCGACAGATCGTATTGCGAGGCCTCGGGCAACTCCAGCAGCCAACCCACCAGCGTCGGCACCATCAACGCCGTGGTAATCCGCTCCGCTTCGACATTGCTGCACCATGCCTTGAGGTCGGCGGCGTTCTGGGTCACGGTGCACCCGCCCCGAAACAGCGTGGGCAACAGCGACAGCCCCGAGCCATGGCTGATGGGCGCGATATGCAGGTAGCGAGTGTGTTCGTTGAGGGCCCGGCTCTGCTCGCTGTCGGCATACATCGAGTCGCGCGCCGCCAGCCAGTTATCGATGGTATAGCGGGCGCATTTGCTCTTGCCGGTGGTGCCGCCGGTAAAGCGGTAGATCAGCGTGTCCTGATACACATCGGATTCGACATCAGGCTCCTCATCCGATACCCCTTCCAGCAACGTCCAGAAGGACTGCGCGAAGCCACAATCGGCGGGTGGCTCATCCATGCACACCACGACGGCACCGCTGGCGCACAGCATGTCGCGGTAGCGCTGCAACAACGTGAGCTCGATGAAAATGACCTTGGGCGCGATGAACTCCACCTGCCAGCGATGTTCTTCAAGGGAATCGCGAAAGTTCGTATGCGCAATCGCTGCTTCGCCTTTGAACGCGGTCCAGGCGTGCAGCAGCGACAAATTGTCGTTTTCCAGGATGCACATAGCCGTGTCGCCACGCTGCAAATGCAGGCGCGTACGCAAGGCGTTGGCGATGCGATTGGTCAGCCGATGCAACTGATCAAAGCGATAACGCCGGTTGCGCTCCACATTCACCAACGCCTCCTGGCTGGCATAGCGTTGCGCAACCTGAGCCATGACCCTGGAAAAATTCATCTTCATTGTGGTCTCCGTTGTTTGTTCTGGCTGGTGGAAAACGCATTCTAGGAAGGGGGCCAAGGTGTGCCGCGCCCCCCTTCTGGAGAGGGGGGAGGCTCGCGGTGCCGGTGCTAAAGTCACTGGATGTGCCGTAGGCAGGGGCAACGGAAAAAACCCCTCCAATCAATGGCGTTTTGTGTAACAGCCTCTGTAACCATTGCGCAGTCAGCCATGGGTTTGCAGTGAGTCGAGGGCTTCGATGACAACAGGGAACAGACTTGCATTGGGCCTGCTGGCCTTACTGCCCGCCATGCTGGCCCAGGCGGATAACGGCGGTATCGGTTTCTGGCTGCCAGGCCAGTTCGGTGCGTTGGCGGCGGTACCCACCGAGCCCGGCTGGAGCCTGCCGCTGATCTACTACCATGCCCACGCCAAGGACGACGCCAGCAAACCCGTTCCCCGGGGCGGACTGACAACAGTTGGCCTGGATGCGACAGCGGATATCCTGTTCGCCTTCCCGAGCTACACCTTCGCCGAGCCTTTGCTCGGCGCTCAGGCTGCCCTGGCTATGGGCGCGGCCGTGGCGCGCTCCGAGGGCAGTGTCGATCTGACGCTGACAGGCCCGCGGGGCCGGACCGTCTCCGGCAGTACCGACGACACGTTGAAAGGCGGCAGCGACCTCTATGTGATGGGCACCCTGAAATGGAACCATGGCGTTCACAATTTCATTGCCTACAGCATGGGAGACATTCCGGTCGGTGCCTACAACCCCAATCGCCTGGTTAACATCGGCCTGGGTCACGCCGCTCTGGATGCGGGAGGCGGCTACACCTATTTTGACAAGAAGAACGAGTTTTCCGCCGTGGCGGGCCTGACGTACAACTGGGAAAACAGCGATATCGACTATCAGAACGGTGTCGATGCCCACCTTGACCTGAGCGCCTCGCACTTCATCAATGACCAGACTCACCTGGGCCTGGTTGGCTATGTCTACCAGCAGGTCACCGGCGATAGCGGCAGCGGTGCCACCTTTGGTGATTTCAAATCCAGGGTCAATGGCATTGGGCCCCAAGCCGGGCACTTCTTCAACGTCGGTAAAGACCTTTGGTACGCCAACCTCAAGGGCTACTACGAGTTCGATGCGAAGAACCGGGCAGAAGGCTGGAACACCTGGTTATCCGTGGTCATTCCTCTATCGAATTGAACGCCATCGACCAGGGAGGCACGCACCCCGAGGCCCCGGTACCGGTCCCGATAACAGTCGACCACGACGCTTGAAAACGTGCTTGGCACCCAAGGCTAAATCATTGGCATCCCCTGACAATTGCTGCGCCCCGCCTTCTGTCATGTTTACCCCAGACTGCCAGCAGGCATCACGACGACATTCAAAGGTGGGGTATGGATAACAAGCAGGGGCAGGGCGTAAGTCGCCGCAAGTTTCTCAGAAATGCCGGCGTTGTCGGTGCGGCAGGGGCAGCGGTGTCGGCGGGTGCCGTTTCGATCGGTACCGCGGTGGCCGGTGACAAGGGCGGCGCCAAATGCGCTGATTGCGATTACGACGTGGTGGTCATCGGCGGCGGGTTTGCCGGCGTCACCGCGGCGCGCGAGAGCATGAAGAACGGCTACAAGACCGTGATTCTCGAAGCTCGCAACCGGCTCGGCGGGCGTACGTTCAGCAGTGAGTTTGCCGGTCACAAGGTCGAGTTGGGCGGAACCTGGATCCACTGGACGCAGCCCAACGTCTGGGCCGAAGTACAGCGCTACGGCCTGGAACTCAAAGAGACGCCGGAGCCGTTTGTCGAAGAACAGCAGACGGTGCGCATTATTCACGAAGGCAAGGCCGTCGAGCCAAAGCTTGAGGAATTAATCGGTATTTCGAAGGCGGTAAAGGACTTCTTCGCCGATGCGCCCAAGCTCTGGGAGCGTCCCTACGACGCCAAGCATACCTGGGAGCAACTGCTCGCCGTCGATGGCATGACCGGCGCTGACCGTTTTGCGCAACTGAAGCTGACGCCGCTGGAGCGCAGCTTCATCGATGCCTATGTTGCCGGTATCGCCCATACCACCAGCGATCGCACGTCCTATCTGGAAACGGCGCGCTGGTGGTCGCTGCCCGGCTGGAACATGACAGCTTTCGTCGATGCCTGTGGTCGCTACAGCTTCAAGGACGGCACCATCAGCCTGATCAACGCGATGATCGAGGACGGCAAGCCGCAGGTGCGCTTGTCCACACCGGTGGCCAAGGTCGAAGAGCAGGGCAAGCGCGTGCTGATTACCACCGAAGGCGGGGAGGTGATCCGTGCCGGTGCGGTGATCGTAACAGTCCCGATGAACGTGTTGCCGCGTATCGCGTTCACCCCGGCGCTGGATCCGGCGCTGGTCCAGGCGGCGGAGGAAAAACACACCGGCAGTGGCATCAAGGTGTTCGTGCGCACCAAGGGCAAGTTGCCGGAAGCGGGCAAGCGGCTCGGCCTCGCCGGTTCCGCTCACCCGATCAACGTATTGGCGACCTATGCCAAGGCCGAGGATCACACCCTGTTCGTCGGGTTTGGCGCCGACCCTGCAAAACTCGATATCCAGGACCGTGACGCCGTGCAGGCGATGATGAGCTCCTTCTATCCGGACCTCGAAGTCGAAGCCTGCTACGGCTACGAATGGACCCTGGACCCGTATGCCCGCGGCACCTATTGCAGCTACAAGCCTAACTGGATACGCAAGTACTACGATCACTTCCAGAAGGATCGCGGTCGTGTGGTGTTTGGCCAGGGCGACCACGGCGAAGGCTGGCGCGGTTTCATTGACGGCGCTATCAGTGCCGGCAGCCAGGCTGCATTGCGCACGCACAAACTGTTGGGCTGACGAACCGGCCGGCGGGGCGCATCCCCGCCGGCTTCCTTACACAGACTTTTGCTGACGAAATTCCCGCGGCGTCATCCCGACCCAGCGACGGAATGCGCGGGTGAAAGAACTGGCCTCGTTATAGCCCAGACGCTGGGCTATTTCCGTCAGGCTTTGTGGGGACTGGCGAACGAGATCGATCGCCAGCGCCTGGCGTATTTCCTCCACCAACTCGGCAAATTCCACCTCAAGCTCCTGCAACCGCCGTTGCAGTGTGCGCTTGCTCATGCACAGGTGGCGCGCCACCTGATCGATGCCGATCTTGCCGTTGCTGATGTTGGCTTCAATCACCATGCCGATCCGGGTGGTCAGGTCGGTGTCGGCCAACCGGCGGCGGCGCTCGGCCTCCAGCCCTGGCAACAATGCCTGGAACAGGCGCGGATCGGCTGTCACCAAGGGTTGATCAAGCATCTCGCCGGGCCAGGCCATCACGTTCTTCGGCTGGTCGAAACGCAGCGGACATTTGAACGCAGCCTTGTGCAGTTCGATATCGACCGGTTGCGGATGCGCGAAATCGACACGTAACGGCGCAAACCGCTCACCGGTGACCTCGCGCAAAAGGGCGTACAGCGTTCCGATAGCGAACTCGGCATCCTGGCGCCGGTGCAGAACACTGGGGTCGGTGATCTGGTAGCTGATTTCCAGGCGACCCGCCTGCAGGCACCAGTCGAGCTCATTGGCCTGGGCGTGCACCACGATGTAGCGGCTGGCGGATACAAGCATCCCACGCACGTCCGGTGCGCTGCGCGCGGCATGACCGACCCCGCCCAACAGGCTGCTGTTGATACCGCTGCACAGCAAACCCAGCCCCATGCGCAACCCGAGGCTGGCGTCGCCATGGGCGGCGGCGACTTCCAGCAGGGCGTTGTATTGGCTCAACGGAATGGTGGCATCCGGTCGTTCCAGTAGCCCTTCGTCCAGGCCGACGGTCGCCAGGTGAGGGCGAAAAATGTCGGCATGACGCTGCAGCAGGGCTTCGGCATAAACGGTGTGTTTCAGACGAGACATACGAAATCGCTCCTGGCACGGCGGGTGGATCCCGTTCGCGTGAAATCGGGGATCAGCAAAAACGATGGCATGCACAATCCCGAGCGAATCCTAACAAGTGACGCAACGCCGCTCCCCCCTCCTTAGGTGGGGCGCGCGAAATTGGCGCCGAATGAAAAGTGTCTGGCATCCGCGGGCAATCACGGCAGTGGAGGGCGGCCTATGGTCTGGCCACGCTGGCGATTGTCATGCCGACAACCATCGCGCACTGGAGATTGAAATGAGAAACCTATTGGCATGCCTGGCCTTGCCAGGTGTTCTGTTGGCGAGTCCGTTTGTGGTTGCCCAGGACGCGGCGCCGAACATCGTCGTCTTACTGTTCGACAACCTCGGATATGGCGAACTCGGTGTTTATGGCGGCGGCGCGCTGCGCGGGGCCGAGACGCCGCGCATCGACCAGTTGGCCGCTGAAGGGATGCGTTTCACCGACTTCAATGTCGAGGCGCAGTGCACGCCTTCGCGGTCGGCGTTGATGACCGGCCGCTTTCCGATCCGCTCCGGGACGTACAAGGTGCCTCGTCCCGGCCAGCCCGATGGCCTGACCCTGTGGGAAGTCACCTTGCCTGAGCTGCTGTCGGCCAAGGGATATGCGACGGGCATCTGGGGCAAGTGGCACCTGGGCAGCAGCGAGGAGCGCTTTCCGACCCAGCAGGGATTTGACGAATGGTACGGCGTGCCGCGTACCTACGATGAGGCCATGTGGTCGGCTTCGGACGTAGCCAGCGGCCTGACGCCGGCCATTGGTAGCAAACAGGGCTGGGACCAGAAGCTGGCGCCGGCGCAGTTTATTTACGAGGCCCGCAAGGGCGAGGCGCCAAAGGCCGTCAAGAAACTCGATCTCGACACCCGGCGAACCATGGATGAAGAAATCACCCAGCGGGCAACGGCGTTCATCAACCACAATGCACAATCGGGCAAACCCTTTTTCGCCTACGTGTCCTTCTCGCAACCCCACATGCCCACGCAGCCAAATCCGGCGTTTGCCGGTAAAACAGGCAATGGTTCATGGGCCGACGTGCTCGCCGAGATCGACTTTCGGACCGGACAAGTGCTCGATGCCCTGAAAGCGGCGGGGGTCGAACAAAATACCCTGGTAGTGCTGGCCAGCGACAACGGTGGCGAGTCCACCTATCCGTGGCAGGGTGCCAACGGTCCGTGGCGCGGGACTTACTTCACCGCCATGGAGGGCAGCCTGCGGGCGCCGTTCATTCTGCGTTGGCCAGGTCATGTTTCGACTGGCAAGGTCAGCAACGAGATCGTCCATATCGTCGATCTCTACACCACCCTGGCCCATGCCGCAGGGGCCGAGATACCCACCGACCGCGCCGTGGACGGGGTCGACCAGATGGCGTTCTTCACCGGCAAACAGCCCAAGTCCAACCGTGAAGGATTCCCGGCCTATGTCGCCGATCGCCTGTCGGCGGTGAAATGGCGTAACTGGAAACTGCAATTGATCTTGCAAGACGATATGTACGATCCGCCGCAAACACTGGCGCTACCGCGTCTGTACAACCTGCTTACGGACCTTCGCGAGGAACACAACGTGGCAGCGCAGAACACCTGGGTGATCACGCCCATGATGAGCATCGTCGGCGCCTTGAAGACGAGCCTGGCCAAATACCCGCCTATCGAAAGCGGCACGCCTGATCCGTACGTTCCATCGCACTGACGGCATCGAGCCGTCCATGCCCGAGGCGCCTTTCGCCATCGAATGGCGCCCAATGGCAAATCTCTGGCGTTGACCAGCGATTAGTCAGTCCCCCGCGGATGTCACCTTAGGTTCACCACCAATACTGCTGGGGAACCTCCTATGCGCTACCTGATTCAACCGCTTGCCGGCCTGTCGCTGCTGGCGCTCAGTCACGCCATTGCGGCTGCCGAGTGCGATGCCGGCGCCGGTCAACAAGCGTTCCAGACCAAGTGTGCCGCCTGCCATGCCCTCGACGCCGACCGCGTCGGCCCGCGCCTCAATGGCGTGGTCGGTCGCCCCATCGGTTCGATACCGGGCTTCAAATACTCGAAGGACCTGGCCGGGGCGAACAGCGCCTGGACCGTCGAACAGCTGGATCGTTGGCTGACTTCCCCGGCACAAATGTTCCCAGACACGGCAATGGCGTTCGGTGGCCTGCGCAATGCCAGCGAGCGCCAGGCCGTGCTCTGTTTCCTGCAAACACAAGGCTGACCTTGCCGGGCGGGGAAGCCAAAGCCCGCCGATGGGTGACACATCAATAATAAGGAAAAAAAGTCTGTGCATATCACTCCTCTCAAGCGCTGCATGCTGGCAATGGCCGTGGCGGCGGCAACGGCACCGGTTTGCGCCGCAAGCTTCGACCTCGGTGAGCTTCACGGCCAATTCGACTCGGCGTTGTCGATCGGTGCCAGTTGGGCCATGGCCGAACCCAAGTCCAAATTGATCGGTAGCGACAATGGCGGCACCGGCTTCTCCACCTCCGGTGACGACGGGCGCCAGAATTTCAAGAAAGGTGAAACCTATTCGAAGATCTTCAAGGGCGTGCATGACCTCGAACTGTCCTACGGCGACACCCGCGCTTTTGTCCGGGGCAAATACTGGTACGACTTCGAGCTGCAGGACGAACACCGCCCCTTCAAGGACATCAGCGACGACGGGCGTGTCATGTCCACGCGTTCCTCGGGCGCCGAATTTCTCGACGCGTTCGTCGCGCAACGCTACGAATTAGCCGATCGTCCAGGGGAAGTTCGCTTGGGCAAGCAGGTGGTGAGCTGGGGCGAAAGCCTGTTCATCGGCAACTCGATCAACGCAATCAACCCGCTGGACGTCTCGGCGCTGGTCCGGCCGGGCTCGGAACTCAAGGAAGGCCTTATTCCGGTCAACATGCTCTATGTCTCCCAAAGCCTGACGGAAAACCTTAACGTCGAAGGTTTCTACCAGTTGCAGTGGAAGCCCTACGCGCTACCCAACTGCGGCACTTTCTTCGGGGCCGACCCCGTACCCAAGGGCTGTGATCGCAATCTCAACGCCGGCCTGGCCGACATCGCGCCGCTGGAGCCGATCGCCGCCAATGCCGGATTGGGTTTTGACATCCTCGACCGTCGCATCAGCAACGAGGGCGTCATCCTGCCGCGCGACAAGGACCACGAGGCGCGCGACAGCGGGCAGTTCGGTCTGGCCCTGCGTTGGCTCGGCGAGGGTACGGAGTACGGTGCCTATTACATCAACTACCACTCGCGTAAGCCCAAGTTCGCTTTGCGCACCGAGAGCGGCGTCGCCAACTTCATCCAGAACGACCCGGGTTTCGCCGCGTTGCCGTCGGACGAGCAGTTTGCCCTGGGCCTGGCTACCGGCGCCGGCAATACGCACTACTTCATCGATTACCCGGAAAACATCCACCTGTTCGGCTTGAGTTTCGCCACTGTGTTGCCCACCGGCACGGCGTGGAGCGGCGAAATCAGCTACCGCCCCAATGAACCCCTGTCAATCAACACCGCCGATCTCTCCGGCGGTGCGCTGAACCCGGTGTTCCAGGCACTGACCGGGAGCATCGTCGAGCCGACCGTACCCGCCGAAGAAGGGCAGGTCATCCAGGGCTGGAAGCGCAAGGAAGTCACCCAGGCGCAGACCACCTTGCTGCACCTGTTCGATCCGGTGATCGGTGCCGATTCGATGTCGCTGGCGGTGGAAATCGGCATGACCCACATCGGTGGGCTGGAAGGCCTGGACAAGCAGCGTTACGGCCGTGACTCGGTCTTCGGCGACTTGAGCCAGGCCGGGCGCCACGGCTATTACACGCAAAACTCCTGGGGTTACCGGGCGTTCAGCGCCCTGAAGTACACCAGCGTGTTCGCCGGGGTCAACCTCAGCCCCAATCTGGCGTGGTCCCACGATGTCGACGGCTACGGTCCGACCTTCAACGAAGGCTCCAAGGCCGTGAGCGTCGGCCTCGATGCCGACTACCGCAACACCTACACCGTCAGCCTGAGTTACACCGATTACTTCGGCGGCGACTTCAATACCGACATTGACCGCGACAACCTGTCGCTCAGCGTCGGCGTGACCTTTTGATCCCGGAGCCTTTGAAAACATGAAAGCATACGCACAGCTCACGAGCGCATCCCTTGCATTGATGCTGTTGGCCTCCAGCGTCATGGCCGCCGTCTCGCCCCAGCAGGCTGACCAGCTCGGCACCAGCCTGACCCCCCTTGGCGCGCAGAAAGAAGGCAATGCCAATGGCAGCATTCCGGCCTGGACCGGCGGGCTGCCGAAAAATGCCGGCCAGGTGGGCGCCAACGGTTTCCTCGCCGACCCTTTCGCCAGTGAGAAACCGCTGTTGATCATCACTGCGCAAAACGCCGAGCAGTACAAGGACAAGCTCAGTGCCGGGCAGTTGGCGCTGTTCAAACGCTTCCCCCAAACTTATCGGATACCGGTCTACCCAACCCATCGTTCGGCGACGATTCCGCCAGACATCATGAAGCTGGCGAAGGACAGTGCCCTGCATGTCACCTCAACCGACGATGGCAACAACCTGGCCAACTTCGCCGACAGCGGCTACTACGCGTTTCCGATCCCGAGCAATGGTGTCGAAGTAGTCTGGAACCACATCACGCGATATCTCGGCGGCAGCTATCAGCGCAGCTTCATCCAGGCTACGCCACAGGTGAACGGCGACTACACGCCGGTGCGTTTCGAGGAAGAGCAAGTGTACCCCCGGCAAGTGACCGACCTGCCTGCCGGCGACGCGCAAAACCTGTTGTATTACTACAAGCAACGCGTGACGTCGCCAGCACGATTGGCCGGCACGGTTGCGCTCGTGCATGAGACCATCGATCAAGTGAAGGAACCCCGTCGCGCCTGGGTCTACAACGCCGGTCAGCGTCGCGTGCGACGTGCCCCGCAACTGGCCTACGACGGGCCGGGCACGGCTTCCGACGGCCTGCGCACGGCGGACAACCTCGACATGTTCAACGGTGCGCCTGATCGCTACGACTGGAAGCTGATTGGCAAGAAGGAGATGTACATTCCCTACAACAGCTATCGTCTGGAATCTTCTGCGCTGAAGTACGACGACATCGTCAAGGCAGGGCACCTCAACCCTGACCATACCCGCTATGAGCTGCACCGCGTATGGGAGGTGGAGGCGACCCTCAAGCCTGGCCAGCGCCATGTCTATGCCAAGCGTCATATGTACCTCGACGAAGATACCTGGCAACTGGCGGAAGTCGATCATTACGATCAGAAAGGCCAGCTATGGCGGGTAGCGGAGGGGCATGCGCTGTATCGATACGACGAACAGGCCAGCTACTTTGCCGCCGAAACCCTGTACGACCTGATCTCAGGTCGCTACATGGTGGTTGGCCTGCGCAATGAGGAACCGCGTAACACCGAGTACGGCCTGACCGCCAAGAACTTCGAATTCACCCCCGCAGCACTGCGCTCCGATGGACTGCGCTAACCCTTCTGAGATGCAGGCAGTGTGACCGACAGACGTGGGTGGTGATTTGGCGACCACCCCGTCAACCTCCCTTGAGGCGGCCTGATAGCCGACCTATTGTTGGTTGACTGAGTACATATCCATTGCTGCGGTAACGACCACTTGGGGTTTCGCTTTTACCGTAGGCGCCACGCTTGCTGGCGAAGGCGTCCTGGCAGACGGTGATTGTCTTTCAGGTGTACATATCCGTTGCTGCGGTAACGGCCGCCTATGGTTTCGCCCTTACGGCGAGTCACTTGGAAAAGCCCCAAGTAACCAAGGGCTCTTGCCCCTGGCGTTCGG